>NZ_JAWOUS010000008.1:0-190192 GCF_033339495.1 Vibrio sp. 2134-1 | reverse complement strand
ATGAGTAGTTTTACAGGCAAAGCCGAAACGGATGATAACCACCTACTGAAGTAGGTGGTTTAGGGCTGAAAACAAAAGGCGGCTTCAAGCCGCCTTTTTCTACTCAATGTGTTACTGCTGTGCAACCGTTACAGGTTTAGTTGCACCACGGTAATCAAACTCAAAACCAATACCTTGGTCTGTCACGTCCATCGTCATACCACCAACAAGCTCGCCTTGTAAGCTTTTGACAACATCATCCGGAACCGGCTCCCCAGTGATTGACGACGCACTCTCTAGCACTTCCAAAATACGCTCTGAATCAAAATCAAAACTGAACAAGCCATTTGGAGAAAGTGATTGCGCCATCACATCTTTGCTTGCTTCCGCAGCACTATCACCACTGTAAAGAGTGAAATGGTTTTCGTTTAGACGAGCAAACACGTCCACCTTCATGCCAGTATGCATTTCTAATAGCTCACTGACATTAACAGGTTGGTTATCCGGTTGAATTTGCAATTGAGCAAGTTCAGGAACGAACATTTGCGCAGTTTGAATAAGCATCATTGGATCATTGGCAGAAAGAGACAACATACCATCTAGCTGGCTAAATACTTCACCATGCTGAGCATTAGTATCTACTTTGATATCAAACATTTGCAGGCTTAACCCTTTAAGGCCATTAACCATGCCTGACCCCATGCTTACAGCGGCTGCTGGATTCTGGCCGCCCATCTCTTGCTGCATTTGTGTCAATAAAGAGCATTGATATTGAGGCTGGGTCAAGTCAGCCCAAATCTGACCAATCGATGGCGCTAGCGTATTAATGTCTAAACCAAGCGCCATACTAAAGAAACTCTTATCACTTTTAGACTCAGCCAATACACCACGAATCGACTTGAGCGCATCTAGAATCACTTTATTGTTGGACTCAACAACAAAAGAACCTTTAATGAACGCCTGATCGCCTTTCATCTTGTATTCTGCAAACGCGACGGACTGAGGCCAGTTTTCTGCAACTTGAGTAAGCTCAGTATGGCAGGCTGGTGAACGCATTTCCTCAATAGTTGGTTCAGGATCTATTGCATCCAACGTGCTGATTTGACGAGCAAACATATTGCCATCTTTCGTCGTCAAACCTTTAATCACTTCGCGATGATCAAAGTAACCAAAAGAGTTGTTGTTTTCACCGTATTTGGCTTGCAACGCCTCAAGGCGTCCACTGTCAGCAATATTTTGACTTGGTGCTTCAAGCCCTAATGCCATTTTAATCGGGTTTTGAACGCCCAGTTGCGGAACATCAACCGTTAACGTAAGCACGTTATCAACCACGGCTACAACCAAGCCAATACCGTCCTGCGGGTCAATTGAATCAGTCATCTCGTAACGACGATACTCGACGTCACCAAGCTTAACCAACTCATGCTTAGCGCCGCTCATCTGCTCTTCATGATCCAGTGTTTTCCATAACGCGGCAGGGTCTTCAATATCCACTTTGTACACCGGTACCATACCAATTGTGTACAACACAGGATTAATGTTTTCCCCGGTGCCCAAATAAGCTTTTAATGTTTCTGGCGACGCAGCACTCTCTAGGTACCCATCGAATAAGTTAACTGCAAACTGCTGTTGTGGAGACAGTGGTTCATCGGCAAAAAGTTCTGCAATCGAGCCTTGATTCGCCGTACCGAATGCGTTCATGTATTTATAATGGTTAAAAGGTTCTGTCTGATACGTCACCATAAGTGAATCTGCAGGAACTTGCGTTAACAGTGAGCCTGCATCACTCGCGGTAGTATTGTTTTGGTACAGGTAGCCAGCGCCCCCTGCTGCTGCGACCACTGCTGTAGCCAATAGTAGTTTTTTCACGACCAACTCCGTTGTCATAGTTATGTGTTCCTAAACGAAATGTAACGCTTAGGTTTAAAGCCAATGAATAGTGCTTTATATCAACCGCTATCATAAACAAGTTATCGATGTAATGAATGTCGGTTTGATAAATTATCCAACATTTATAAGGCAAACCGTGAAGTAAGTTGAATTGCGTGCGGATGCTATTGGCAATATTCACAATCCAATTTCTCGGATAACCGCCTTAAAAATCATAATATTCAGTTAAATGAAGCGATTTGGAGTAATTACGACCAAAATCAGCAGAATATTAAATCTTTATTGAGTCTTTTATCTAATATCTGAAAACGCCTCACGACCTGACACTTCTTTCCAATTTGCCTCTGGCGGTCCCTACTCGTTTTCCTTACATTCCTACTAACTCAGTGACGAGACGTATACCAAATACGAGCAATAGAAGACGATGAAAGACCAGTTGACGATCTCTATATCAACTATCAATGGCTCAAGACATTGGTACTTCAGTAAAAGGATGCAACGCAACATAAAAACGTTTTTCGTTTTTTTTGTTGTTGCTCTGGCCGCGACCGTAATCTTAATTCATCACTTGTACACTCGCGTTGATAATGCAGCGTTAAAACAAGCTGAATTGACAGAGCATTCACGCACCATGGGTGAAGAGCTCAGCACACTGAAAACACTTAAATCAGAGCTAGAAAATGACCTTTCAGAACGGGAAGAACGGGTACAACTTGTTTCGGAACGTTTGGGTGAATTAGAGAAAGTGCTTGGGGTTGGAGAACATACCTCGACAAATAACTTGGATGCTAGGCTCGATGCAGCGGCGATAACCTCAAACGTTCGCATGGTGTTATTAAACCAAATACCAAGTGGCTCTCCAGTCGGCAACGTACGACTATCTTCCGGATTCGGTAAGCGTATCCATCCGGTGACAAAAGTTGCCAAGATGCATCGTGGGCTCGATTTTGCCGTAAATATCGGCACCAAAATTTATGCCCCTGCCGATGGGGTAGTGGAAGTCACCCGCCGCAGTAATAAAGGCTCTGGTAACTTCCTCAGGCTACAACATTCTTTCGGTTTTTCGAGTTCTTATTCGCACTTGAAAGCGTTCAAAGTAAAAAGTGGTCAGTTCGTCAAAAAAGGGCAGCTGATTGCAATTTCCGGCAACAGTGGGCTCTCTTCTGGCCCTCACCTGCATTACGAGGTGCGATTTGTTGGGCGAGCACTGAATCCGAAACCATTTGTCGATTGGAGCCTTAATGATTTCGAAGACATTTTTACTAAGGAGCGAAGAATACGATGGGAATCTTTAATCAAAACAGTGGAACAACGAGTAGCTCAGCAGCTTCAACTCTCATCGCCAAAGGCTGTTCTCTTAGCGGAGAACTCAAAGTAGAAAACGATGTCCAGATTGATGGCATCGTCGATGGTCAAGTTAACGTGGAAGGCACTCTCGTTGTCGCAGAAAGCGGGCGAGTAAACGGTGAAATCTACGCTAAACAGCTGATCATTAATGGCATGATGGACGGAAACTGTCACGCAGAACACATTCAAGTACTTGCCAAGGGACGCGTAAGCGGTAGGATCTGGAGCAATAACCTCAGCATTGAACCTGGTGGCAAATTCTTTGGTGAAGCAGCTGAATTACCTGAAAAAGAAGTGGTAACGCTCAAGGGTAAGGCTCAAGACAGTGCGATCACAAAAGAAAACAACACCAACAATGAAAAGCGACTTTCGCGTAAATCAGCATAAAAGCTTTGATTAAAGTGCTTAAAAAAGACGGCTTTCACGCCGTCTTTTTTATTACTATTGCCACGATTTTCGTCAGAAACTACGTGATTATTCGGCCGGATTTAAAACCATCACCGAGCGTTTTGCCTGTGGACCAAAAGCTGATTTTGCATGCGCTTTCACTTCATCTAACGTCACACTTTTAGCCACTTTCTCAACGTCAAGTAACACATCGACGCCGTAATCATGCACCAAATAACGAGTATATGCCCATGATCTCTGTGCTGGGTTGTCATCCAATCCTTGCATCGCGACTGCCAGTTGTTTCGCGGCCGTATCCACTTCTTTTTGGGTAATATTTGACGCTAAACCATCAAACACTTTGCCTAGTTTACTCTCTAAAAGTGCCACGTCTTCGGGCTCAACTTGAGACTCCAAGAGCCAATCAGAGATGGGTTCGCGATCTTGTGTCATGGTGTAAATGCTCGGGCTGTAATCAAGGCTAGACTCTTCTCGCACAATATCCAAAACACGTGCATTACTAATACGTTGCAAAATATCTTCGATAACCGTGTCTCTTGCCGTACGTTGGTAATCGCTCGTATTAGTCAAACGCATTACATACAACGATGAAGGTTCATGCCCATCCGCAACCACAGTTCGCTCCGGCACTTCCGGGTTAAACGCAACGTGATAATCAATCGAACGACTCGGTTTCATTTCGATAGAGGCCACATATTTACGCAAAAGTGGTGTAATTTCTTCCGGCTCTACGTTTGCAACAATAACCATCTTAAAACCATCATTGGTTTTGAAAAGTTGCTCATGCACCGCTAGTATCTGCTCGGAAGTCACTTGTTCAACATCATCACTGGACACTATACGATGACGACTACCCGGCAAATAAGAATTGCCGTTTGCTTTTTGAATCAGTTTTCCCATCGGTGATTCAAAAAAAGCGCCGCTCTGCTGTTTAAACTCTTGCTTCGCTGCTGCCATCTGGCGCTCGTCGACTTTAATCTCCGTCGCTAGGTTGTATAGTCCATTCAAAGCATCAGTTAGGTGCGTATTTGGCGCCGTAATTTGTGCTCCGTGACTGGTCGCATCAAGCATCGCGCCAAGCGCAATGTTGTTTTTGCGTAAGTAGCTATCTAGCTCTGAACCAGAAAATGCCCCTAACCCACTGCGTATTGCCGTTGTTGCTGCGATTTCATAAGCGGCATACAACGTCGGATCAACAGCGGCTTTACCACCTTGGCTCGCATAGTAAATATACGCTCGACCACCCGCTTTAGTATCTTTTTGGAACCACACTTCGACACCGTTTGATAGCGTATAGACTTGAAAACCACCCGCTTCCTGACGCATGCTCGTGATGCTGCCTTCCTGGGTAGGCTTTAAGAATCCATCCACTTTGTCATACATCTCTAACGTTTTTTCGCCAGTTTGAAGATAGGCACTGTTTAGAGCGGCAAATACACCATTGAACTGTTCTGACGTTTCGCTTTTCCCCAAACCAATAAAAAAGCTTGGCTGCTGAGATAACAAAGCCGCCAATTGTGTGTTAATGCTCTCTAAATTCTCGTTGTTGATGAATTCTGCCAAACTCTGGGCATAATTCTCTTTTGATTGGCTGACACTGTCTTGTCCAATTTGAAAAACACGTGCTTCTGCGTAACTGTTTGGCTTACGCTGACTCCAATCTGAATCAATATTTGCAAGTTCACCTTGCCAATTTGACATAACGCTATCTAACTCGGATTGAGTCGCACCATAATCTCTCAACGACGCCAAGGTACGAATGAAAGTCTGGTGCATTTGTTCGCGGCGATCTGGTGCAAACGAAATCCCTGCCGACATCATACGCTGATAGTTAGAGTAATAGGGCTCTGCATAAGCGTATTGAAAAGGTTCAGCGGCATCACTGAGTACACGGATCAAACGCTGTTGAATGAGTTGTGTTGCGACTTCATCACGCCACACTTCATGTTGTTGCTCAATCGTCGTGCCGCCACTTAGACCACGCTCAATCACTAAATGAAGACTTGGTGATTCCATCGTGTTACTTGGCAAGATTCTGTTTTCGTTGTTCACTCGAATATCACGGCGCTTCTCTATTACCGTATCCGAGGTACTTTCCCAGTTCGAGAACTTGCTTTTGATAATCTTGGACAGTGAATCTACGTCGATATTACCAGTCACAATCAACTCGGCATTTTGTGGCTGGTACCATTTGTCGTAAAACGCCTTTAACTTACTTGAGGAAGCATTTTGAATCGCTTCGCGAGTACCAATTGGGTCATGCTCACCATACATAGTGCCTTCAATCGAGGCTTGGTAAGCATGCATAGAAAAGGACTTATCATCCGGATTGGCACGTCGCCATTCCCCGAGAATCACCCCTTTTTCTTTCTCTACTTGCTCAGGAGCAAACTCAAGTCCGTTACCGATATCTCTCATCCACTTCAGGGCATCTTCTAGCTTCGTATTATTCGCAAGGTCAAGTTGGTAAGACGTTTGCTGATAACTGGTAAAAGCGTTGATATCAGCGCCAAAGCTACCACCAGATTGCTCAAAAAGTTTGACAACGTCGTTACCGGTAAAATGCTCACTACCATTAAACGCCATATGCTCAACAAAGTGAGCGTAACCCTTTTGAGAAGATGTTTCTTGGAATGAGCCGATATTCATCACCAAACGGACCGAGACTTCTTGGTCTTCTGTTGGATAGAGATGGTATTTCATACCGTTCGATAACTGGTCCACGTGCCAGTTGGCGTCAGGTTGAATCGGCGTCGACTGTTGTATCAGAGCACACCCTGACACTAATAACGCGGGGACTAACAATATACTGCGCATAACGATTGCCCATAACAATGATTAAGCTAATCAATATATATCCGGTGCTATAACCTTCACATTTTTAATGGATTATCAGACACGCAAATGTGATAAAGATCACCATTTATTGAAATCAATTCTCATTTACAAAAATCGACAAATCCTTACTTTACAAATACATAAATAATATCGTTCCAAATCCTTTTGCTTATTTGGTGTAAAACTCAAATTCGCGACATGGAGTCAGTATTTATTTTGAGCAATAAAATATAATTATTGAACAGATTCGAATCTGACTTTCTGCTGCATATTCAACAGCGCAGAGAGCACTGATGAGAATAAAAACACAACAACTATTATTCAAAGATCTATTATTCGCTTTATGTTCAAAAATCTATCATTAAAAAACAAACTGGCAATTTCTGCCAGTGCCGCCATCATTCTAGGGGGAGTGCTGGTAGAGGGGCTGTCTTTTCGAGATTCATTAAATAGGCTCGATGTCGAAGTCGCACAGCGACTAGAAAGCACTAGCGCATCTTACAATCAATACGTAAAGGACTGGCTACTCTCTAAAGAGCGCGCACTGACTTCACTCTCTTCTGATTCAGAGAAACGTTCTCTGGTTACACATTTGAAACAAGTCCGAGACTCTGGCGCGTTCGATAACGTTTTCCTCGCTTACCCGGACGGGTCACAAGACAACGCTAATGGGGTGGTTTTGCCACCAGGTAATAACGATCCTCGCAAGTGGGGCTGGTACACCAACGCCATTGCCAATCCATCGAAAGTCTTTATGGATAATCCGACCGTTGCTGCTGCAACTGGTGCGAATGTGGTGTCGCTCGGTAAAGCCCTGCAATTGCATGGTCAAACCGTCGTTCTGGGTGCTGACGTAGAGATCGGTGATATCCTGAACAGCCTCAACCAAGTGATCCTACCGGGTGAAGGTTATATGTTTATTGCCAATGAACAGGGCAATATTTTCACTCATAACAACGGTAAACTGCTGAATCAACCGGTTAGCAAGCTAGGCCTCAACAACAACGACATTACGTCAGCCGCACGTTCAGGTACAGAACGTCGCGTCTCTATTAACGGCATCGAATATGTGATTTACGCGCGCCACATAGAGGGTACCAAACTCACAACGGTCACAGTGTTAGATCAAAACTCGTTGGTTGCCCCACTTTACGATGCAGTTTGGGATCAAATCATCGCAACCACTATCGTCGTCGTTATCTGTGTGGCTTTGTTTAACCTGCTATGTAACATCTTGTTCCGTCCGCTCTACAATGTTTCGAATGCGCTTGCGCAAATCGCCAACGGTAGCGGCGATCTGACTCAACGCATCAAAGTAGAAAACCGTGACGAAGTTGGTGAACTGGCTGAAAACTTCAACCAGTTTGTTGAAAGTTTACAGCAGCTTATTGGTCATATTCGTCACCAAGCGGAAGAACTAAGCCAGCAATCAGAACTGAGCACGACTCGCGCGAATCAGTCGGTTTCTGATCTGAACCATCAGCAACAAGAAATCACTATGGTGGCGACCGCTGTGACCGAAATGGCATCGGCAACGCAAGAGATTGCCGCACATGCAGAGCAGACGGCTAAAGCCGCTCAAGACTCTTCAGCAAGCACACAAAATGGTCATGAGTTGGTGATCAACTCCAAATCGTCCATCAATAATTTGTCTTCTGAAGTCAACCAAGCGAGCGTTGTCATCGGTGAGCTCAACCAGCACGCGCAAGACATCTCAACCGTGCTATCAACGATTCGAGACATCGCAGAGCAAACCAACTTACTGGCTCTGAATGCGGCGATTGAAGCGGCGCGTGCAGGAGAGCAAGGTCGCGGTTTTGCCGTTGTTGCAGACGAGGTTCGCGTGCTATCACAACGCACACACACCTCAACCGAAGAGATTCGCTCGACGATCGAGACCTTGCAGCAAACCACACAACGCGCAGTGACCATCATGGATACAAGCTCTCAGCTCGCGCAAGGTTCGGTGGAAGATGCAGATCGCGCAGCACTGGCTCTGGATGAAATCAACGCGGCCGTTGCGCTGATCAGCGATATGGCAACGCAAATCGCGACCGCCGCCGAAGAGCAAACGCACGTAACCAATGAAATCACGCAAAATGTCACGTCCATTAAAGATGTGACCGATCACTTGGTAGTTGGTGCCGAAGAATCGATGAATCAATCTGCTGAGCTGAAATCGCAAGCTGAGGATCTCAACTCGAAAGTGGCGACGTTTAAACTGGCTTAAACGCCACATTAAGGACGCTCTTAAAAACAACAAACCCCGCTAGCAACTTTGTTACTAGCGGGGTTTGTTTTTATGGATCGACGTTTTTATTGCAGATAGCTTTCCAAAGACGTAAACCTACACCGCCACACACATCGGCGTGCCTGAGATTGGGTCATTAAATACTCTCGCTTGTAAATCAAACACCGATGACAACATGCCTTCTGTCATTACCTCTTGCGGTGTTCCCTGCGTGACTAACTGACCTTTTTCCAACACCACCAAATGATCGCAGTAACGGCACGCTTGGTTTAGATCGTGCAGCACTACGACCACTGTTTTGCCTTTGTCGTTCATCTGCCTCATGAGTTTCATCAGCTCAACTTGGTGAGAGAGATCCAAGTAAGTGGTTGGCTCATCAAGCATCACTACGTCGGTATCTTGCGCCATTACCATCGCAATCCACGCTCTTTGCCTTTGACCGCCAGACAACGATTCAACTGGCTTGTCAGCAAACTCAATCACGCCAGTATCTTGCATTGCTTGCTCGACCAAGGCTTTGTCTTGTTGACTTAACCTGCCCCAATGAGAGAGATAAGGCGAGCGGCCATATTCGACCAGTTTTCTGACGGTAATACCTTCAGGACCGACAAGAATCTGCGGCAGCAAAGACAACGAACGCGCCAAGCGTTTATCACCGTAGCTGCTTAGTGGTTTGTCGTCATACAACACTTGGCCAGAAGCGGGTTTATTGATGCGTACCAAGGTTTTTAATAGTGTCGATTTACCGCAACCATTTGGACCAACTAGTGCGGTAATTTTACCTTGAGGAATCGACAAAGAGAGATCTGGAATGATGGTCTGTTTGCCGTACGCGACGGATAAGTTCTGCGTTCGTAACATGCTTACCAACCTCTATAACGATACAAAAGAAAAATGAAATATGGTGCGCCAATAACAGATGTCAGCACTCCCGCTGGTAGCTCAATTGGCGGCTGTAAGCCTCTCGCTAAACCATCGGCGCAAATCACCAACAAAGCGCCAAGGGTTGCAGCGGCTGGAATCAACAACTTGTGGTTGTGGCCAAACAGCAAACGCGCAAGATGCGGCGCAAGCAGGCCAACAAAGCTGATCGTGCCTGCCACAGACACACTGATACTCGCCAATAGCACGGCAGCAATCAACGCAATAATTTGGATCTGTCTTGGTTTCGTGCCAAGTGTAGTGGCGCTTTCTTCTCCCAGTCCCATAACATCTAGCCGCCAAGCCAGCCAAAACGCCAATGGTAGTAGCAGCAATAAAGCACTCCAAATAAACGGCACTTGTTGCCAGTTTCGTCCCCACAAACTGCCGGTTAGCCATACCATCGCCGTGTTGATTTCAATAGGGTGCACAATCAGAAGAAAATCGATACCGCTGGCTAAAAATGCGCTGACAGCAACACCAATCAGCGCCAAACGTGCTGGTGTTGGTTTCGACCAGTAAGCCAGCACAGCAATAAAGCCAGCAGCAAGCAAGCCTCCCGCCATGGCGACCATCGGCAACATTGCCACTGGCGCATTCGGATACAGCACCAAACAAGCGGTAGCCGCCAGTCCTGCTCCGGCGCTTATCCCCATTAAATCTGGTGAGGCAAGTGGATTACGGATGACGCCTTGAACTAAAACGCCTGACAGCCCCAACCCAGCGCCCACGCCAATGGCGAGCAACATTCTCGGTAATCGATATTGGTGAATCACAAAGTCCGAGTCAGAGAAAGAAAACAGTAATGCAAAAACCTGTTGAGCCGACATGTTCGCCGCGCCAACAAACAGCGTGAGAGAAGACGCAATCAGCAACAATCCAACTAATGCAAACAGTTTGGTTTGATTCATCATGATGATTTCCTCATTGCAATCGCGATAAAGCAAGGTGTGCCCAACAGCGCGGTAATCACGCCCACTGGCGTTTCAGCCGGAAAGGCAATCGCTCGTGATAAAGCATCTGACCACGTCACCAATGCCGCGCCACACAAGGCGGAAACCGGAATGAGAATGTGATAGTTGTGACCAACAATCGGGCGTACCAAGTGCGGCACTAACAACCCGACAAAGCCAATTGGCCCAGCAATCGCTACGCTAGTTCCTGCCAACAGCACAACCGCTAAACCACTGATAAATCGCGTAAGACGAATGTTACCACCTAGCCCAACAGCAACTTCGTCCCCCAACGCGAGTAAATTTAAGTTTCGCGCTAAGCCCATGGCGAGCACCAAACCTAAAGTCGCAAAAGGCCACAGTTGCTGCAACTGCTCAGAATCTACCGCAGAGAGTGAACCCGTTAACCAATGCAACACGCTGTAAGCCATGTCATCCGCCAAAATTACCGACGCACGAGTTAACCCTATCAGCAGTGCACTGATGGCAATGCCCGCTAGCACTAAACGCAATGGGTGAGAACGCGCGGAGAAAAAACCGCCCAACAACATGACCGCACCACCACTTAGTAGCGCACCGAATACTGCGTTGATGATGGGGTTCAATTGACTAAAGAATGGTACGCCGATGGAGGCCAAGGCCATAAAACACGCCGCACCAGCATTAATGCCGAGAATGGATGGCGACGCCAAAGGGTTACGAGTTAACCCTTGCATCAGCACACCGGATACCGCAAGCGAAGCACCAATCAATAACCCAGCATAGGTGCGAGGAGCGCGCAACGTCGCAAGAATTTGATGCAGCATATTGCCCTCATCAAACGCAAACCAATAGCTTGTCAGATCATTAACACTCAAAGAAAAGTTGGACCACCCAATCATTGAGGCGGTATAGCCTGACAACGTACACAACGCCATAGCACTGACAAACAAGCTCGCTTTCCAATGCGATTTGCTAACCGAAGACGGGCTTTCTGAGATTATCGACGCACTCATGAGCGCTCCAATAACGCTTCAAGGTTGCAGGCAATTTCTTCCGCCGCCAACATGCCGCGATTTAATGACCACAGTTCCGGAGAGACTTCTACCAGTTGCTGCTTTTTCGCCGCAGTTAACAGCTTAAATAATGGATTTTTGCGCCATTCATCCACGATATTTGGTTGAGAGTAAAGTCCAACTAGTAACCAATCAGGGTTGGTTTTTAGCAAAAGTTCGAAGCTGGTTGGGATATACGCATTGCGCTCAGATGGAGCCAGCGGGCTTTGGATGCCTAGAGTGCTCAAAACGCCGCCAGCGTAAGAAACCCGGCTATGCAGCCACATCCCTTTGTCGGAAACCACACCAAACTGAATGGTTTCTTGTGTCGAAAAATGCTGTTTGAACTCTGCCATGGTCTGTTTGTGCTGCTCAATGCGTTGCGTCATTTGCGCTTGCTTGCCAATCGCAACCCCGATTTTCTGTGCAGATTCGAGGTTTTCTTGATATGTCTCTCCACGGCTTTTTAACAGCAAGGTTGGCGCAATTCGCTGCAAATCCTGATAAATAGCACGATGGCGTTCGGCATCGGCAATGATCAAATCAGGCTTGAGCACCGCAATCGCCTCTAAACTCGGTTGTGAGCGCATGCCGACCGATTGCCAAGGTTCGATCTTGTCACGAACAGCAGGGATGACTCGTGTGGCATCGTTGTCATCGGCAACGCCTACCGGTGAGACATCGACGGCCGCCAGAGCGTCCACAAACGAAAACTCCAAAACCACAATACGTTGAGGTATCGCTTCTAGCTCAAAAATGCCTTGCTCATCTTTCACGCTGCGCGCCTGAGACAATGCGCTAAATGACATCAAAGCTGAGCTCAGTAGCATCAGCAAAACGGTTGAAAAGTGTTTGATCGTAAATTGTTTTTTATTTTTCATCTTGCTTTTTTCCAGTGCTAAGAGTTTTCCATTACCTAAGATCGGCAAAGTCGCCAAGGTAAATTGGCGACTTTTCTTTTCAAACTCGGTGAACGAAACGCTTAAAACTGATAGTTCAGATCCAGTGTGTAAGAGCGTCCCGGAGCTGGGTACCGACCAACTGGGCTTGTATCAATCCCGCGGAAGTAATACTCCTCGTCAAACAAGTTGTTCACCGCAACATTCATGCGTAACTTGCCTTTATCGTCTTTGTATAAATCCGTCCCCAAGTTGAAGTTCCACACCATGTAAGATGGTACTTTACCCGTTGCGCCTGTTGCATCTTCGGCACTGGTGTTGGCGTTATCGGTATACGAATCACTGAAGTAGAAGCCCGATAGCGTGGTGTCCATGCCGTAAAATGCGTAAGTTGCATCCCAACCAAGCTGATGCTTAGAGGTGTAAGGCAGTTGATTACCTTTATTCGCGCCTTCTTCTTCAAGCGTAGCGTCTAGATAGTTGTAGCTTGCGCCTAAACTCAGTGCAGGTAGAACTTCAGGCACATAACGAGCAGAAAGCTCTATGCCTTGGTGAAGTGTTTTTCCGATGTTATCGAAAGTCTGCGTTGAGCTTTGCCATTGCAATTGATCTTCAAAGTCGATGCGATAAAGTGCAGCGTTAAAGCTGGTCGCATCTTGGGTGTAACGCGCGCCGACTTCGTAGTTCCAAGCCAGTTCGCTACCTTCTTCACCCAAGCCTCGGATGTAGGCAATTTGTGGCGCACGAAGTGATTTTTGCGCGTTCGCATACGTCACCCACTGATCAGTTAAGTTGTATGCCACCGTCAAACCTGGCAACCATTCCGTCACGGTGTTGTCTGCTGTTTGTTTTTTACCACGATCGGTAAACGTCATTCGAACCGACTCAACACGCAACCCAGGCGTTACCTTCAATGTATCATTGAACAAACCAATTTCGTTGCTAACGTATCCAGCAAACGCGTCCGTATCTAAATGCCAATCACGCGGAACGCTGGTTGCACCGCCGGCGATTGGAGTCTGAGTGAGTTTGTAGTCGATGTCTTCGTTAACATAACGGGTACCCACGATCCAGTTTTGAGTAACGGATTTACCTTCGCCAAAGTACATCGCCATTTTTGGCTCTATACCATACACGGTAAATTCACGTGGAGAGGTACGAACGTCCGTCGCTGGCAGAGCCGGATCCGCCCAATGGCCACCCGCGCTGTTAAAGCCCCACTTGAAAAGACGCTCTGACTTATGGCCAAACGTTAGCACTTCTAGCTCAGCACTGTCGGCAAATGGCAAATCGTGGATGTACTTAACACTCCAGCGCGTCGACTTACCTTCATAATCATCGTAAGGACGTTTCGATTGGTGACGATCTTGCTCGTAATCTTGTGGCGAAAGTGCGCCCGGCATTTGCGTTTCAGCATCGTAACGTTGCAGGAATGCTTGAATCTCTTGAGTGTCACTCAGTAGCCACTGTGCTTTGGCTTGGAAGTTCTTCACGTCCGTATCGGAATTTTCACGGAAGCTTTCACCTTTTAGGAAGTTACCTTCCAACTGTAGTGCAAATGTGTCGCTTAACCAGCCGCCCGTGCGTAGGTAAAAATCATTCAGCGGCGCATCACCGCCATCAAACACGGTAAGGCGGTTACTGATTTCAGTTTGCCACGTGTGTGGAATCGGTTTGGTCACTAAGTTGATCACACCACCGACGTTGTTTGGGCCGTACTGTACTGCGGCACCACCGCGTACAATGTCAATACGATCAAGCATCGACAGTGTTGCTGGGAAGATAGACTGACCAGTGTGACCATATGGCGCAAGTGTTAGCGGTACACCATCCATCAAAAACTGAGCATGACCACTACGGCTTGCTTTCAAACCACGTACGGAAATGTTAGGCAATACGCCCGTTCCGCTTTCATCCTGAACTTTAATACCCGGCACGCGCTGCAGCGCGTTATCAATCGAACCTGCGGCGGTTTTCTCAATTTGATCACGGGTAATGACGGTACGAGCACCAGGGTACTCTTTGACGTCTTCAATTTCAGAGTTACCAATCACACTACCAGTGACAACGACAGTTTCCATCGCGGTAGTTTGTTCTTTTTTAGCAGGAGCGGCAACCGCGCTCATGGATGTGGCAGAAGCGATTGCAATCGCAAGCACACTGTAAGTGGTAGACAAACCAGCACGTACACGCACTTTACCATCCAAATTCTGGTAAGACATTAAGATCTCCTTTGCGAGAAATTGAGCCTCGGGCAGAATACATCCCGTAGGCTCTCGGGGCTAAACATCCTCAATATGAGGAAAAAATCGGCTAACAGGCGCTAACTACGCACAAAAAGCCTAGAACTGATATCCGTAGCTGAGCATGAACTCGGCTGGTGCGCCGTAGCCAATCTGGTTTAAGCCAGACGTGCCGTTTGTTGCGCCAAGAATGTATTTCTCATCCAAAATGTTGTAAGCGTTCGCTTGGATTTTGTGACGACCAGTGGTGTACGCCGCCATCAAATCCACCGTTGTGTAATCGCCAAGTGCGACGGCTTCGTCGTTCCCTGCATAACGGTCGCCCACGTACTTCACACCACCGCCTAAACGCCAGTTGTCATCCAATTGGTAAGTGCTCCAAAGAGAGAACAAGTGGTCTGATACATCGTTAGGCTTTTTGCCTGTGGCTTTGTCTTCCGCATCCAAGTAGCTGTAACCCACAGAGATGTCCCACTGTTTGGTGATTTGGCCGCGAGCCTCTAATTCAATGCCTTGGTGACGCACTTCAATTTTATCGATCACATCGCCGTCCACGTTAGTTTGTGGTTGCTCTTGATCAATCTGGAACAGTGCCGCATTCAACATTAATGCGTTATCCAAAAGGTACGCTTTCGCACCCACCTCTTTTAAGTCGGTGTGGAAGAATTCCGCCAATTTTGGATTGATGTAGATACCAGCGTACGGTAACTGCCAAGAGCGCGCTAAACTGGCGTATACGGATGTGTCGGAATTGATGCGGTATACCAAACCAGCACGGTAGCTGACTTTGTCATCATCCAATTTTTCCTTATCTGAGCCCGCTTTTTGTTGTTCTAGCTCCATCGAGTCGTAACGCACGTTACCGATCAAAGAAAGGTCACCCCACGTATAGACGTCTTGCACATACAAACCTGTCGTGGTGGTGGTATTGTCACGAAATGGCTTAAAGCCCGGATCAGGCGTTGGACCAACGACTGGGTCGTAGATATTTTGCGGAGGAAGCGTTTTGTCACTTGCCAACGTTAGGTCGATATCGATCTGGTTGAAATCTGCACCCACCATCAATTGATTGTCCCTGGTTTCCCAAACCAACTCAGATTGTAAAGTGGTCGTAGTACGTGGATCGTAACCAAAGTTGTTAACGGTTTGAGACACTTCATTACCCGTCACTTTGCCCTGACGCGTGCCTTTTTGCTCAAGTTCGATATGGTTGAACGCCGCTCGGTTGTTCCATACCCATTGATCATTCAGACGCCATTCGTAATCCACCGCAATACGGAGACTGTCTGACTCCTGATAGTCGTTTGTGCCGCCAAAGTAAGTGCTTACTGGCAAATCAACTGGCTTGCCATTTTTTGATGGCACACCACGATACGGCACTAGTTCTTGATGGGCGTATTCCACGTCAATATCAATGGTGTGACCTTCCGCTGGTAACACACGAATGGTCGGTGCAATGAAGAAATCGTTTGAATCAACATGATCAACGTACGAGTCGGCTTGACGGTATTCCAAGTTAATACGCCCGTTGACCTTATCTGTAAACGCCATTGAGCTGTCGACCTGACCAACATATTGGTTGTTGCTGCCTACACTACCGTTTACGTGAGTAAAATTCTCACCGTTAGCGCGTTTCGTCACCAAGTTGATGATGCCCCCAGCCGAACCACGGCCATACAAAGCACCCGCAGGGCCTTTCACAATTTCAACGCGTTCAACGTTCGCTAAGCTGCGGTAAGACTGCAACGTACCGTCATCTCGCAAGCCATCACGGTACATATCGTTGAGTGAATCAAAACCACGGATCATGAACTGATCGCGGCTGCCTTCGCCCAAGGTGTTATTGACCCCGGCTACCCCATCTAGCGCATCCACTAAGCGCACCGCGCCTCGGTCTTGCATTTCTGTTTTCGTAACTACGGATACCGCTTGTGGCACATCAAGCCATTCCACATCGGTTTTGGTGCCTGATTGAGGCATGTGTTCAGCATAACCTTCGTACTGATGCCCGAAGACTTGAATCGTTTCAGTTGCTGATGAGGTTGAGTTCGTCTCTTCTGAAGCCACTGCGCTTGGTGCTACTAGTGAAGAACCAATCGCGACCGCCAAGGGGGTCAGGGTCAATAATTTATTCATTCCATAATTCCGTTTAGTTGTTATAAAGCCAACGGATGGAAATAAGAACAAATATTATTTCTATTTGCAATATTAATTTTATGCTCTATATTTATTTACCCTAAAAACACAACTAACAACAAAAAAAACCAAACATAATAACAATAAACACTAAAACTTCTGCCCTCCGTCTCGCGAGAGGCACATTGGAAGACGACCGTGAGCGACTTTATCAACGTTAGAAGAAAATGTTAGAAAATTAGGAAAGCTCATGAAATCTACGATGATTATCGTAAGTCATGTCGTTAACGATGCAGTCACTCACGGCTTCGTGCCTGCAGCTAAAGCGATGGACCTTCACGTCGTTCTTATCACCGACCATAAGCTCAGCCATTTAGAGTTGGCGAGTCGTGATAGTCACTTTAATCCGGATACCATTCTAGAATGTGATGTCTTCAACCCATTAGAACTCATCGAAACCATCACGGAGCATGAACTAAAGCCAGACGCTGTTTTCAGCAATAGTGATCACTTACAAACTTCCACCGCCATCTGCGCGCAATTTTTTGGTCTACCAGCCAAAGATTGGTCTGTCACGTTAAAGGCCAAAAACAAACACTTAACTCGACAAGTGTTAAATGAAAAATCCTTACCCAACACACAAAGCTGTTTGCTGCATCGCCATTCGAATGTGGCATTAGGCATGGCCTTCCCTGTCGTAGCAAAACCCAAAGAAGGCGTGGCAAGTATAGATGTACAGCGCTGTGACTCCCAAAGCGAGCTCGATGCATACTGCGATACGTTTTGGCAAAAGCACCCAAACGCCACCATTCTGGTGGAGCAGTTTCTTCAAGGACCGTTGGTTACGCTCGAAACTTTAGGAGATGGTAACCAACTTATCGCCGTGGGCGGTTTTGATGTGTCGCTCTCTGAGCCGCCTTACTTCATCGAAACCGCCGCAGACTGGAACGGACCAAACGGCATTGCTCACCGAGAAGCTTGCTTGGCTCAACTGAAAGCGTTCGGCGTTGGTTTTGGAGTTTGCCACAGCGAATTTATCATCACGGAAAACGGCCCAGTTCTGGTGGAAATTAACTACCGCAGTATTGGAGATGGCCGCGAATTCTTGCTCAACAATCTCGCTCACTTCGGCTGGTTTAGCACGATTTTGGGTCTGCATCTGGGTCGAAGATTGGACGGCGATTACCAAATTCATGGGTCAGCGCACGTGCACTACGTAGTTGCGGGACACAGTGGTGTGATTGACGGAGGTTCGACGTCGTTCATCCAACACGATGACGATATCATCACCCAGCAACAGGTACTAAAAACCGCTGGAGAACACTTCCAACAGAGTTATTCCAATAAGGATTATCTCGCCCGAATTTCGATTGTCTCACCATCAGGGCGAAACCTCGACCAAGCGCTGCAGAACGCGCTTAGCAATTTCGATCTCGCTCCGACTCGTGAGGTGGCAGCATGAATGACAACGCTTTGTATCTAACGCAACGATTGATCGACACTTGCTTGCGCGAAGACATGTTTGGCATTTTGTCGAAGGCCAAGTTCAGTAGAGACGCGCCAAAAGGGGTAATTGTTCCTCAAGACGAGCAAGTCTGGCTGATATTTGCCAACTCTGATTTCACGTTGTATTTACCTGTTGCGCCAACGTATTACATGCAGCACTGGCGCTACGGTCACGCCAATGACGAAACACCACCAGGTTGGTGGGTGGAGAAAAATGGCCAAGTCGAGCATCAACAGCATTACAAAGAGTGGATTGCGCTACTAACGACACTGGCGCATGAGAGCTCTCACGAGTTGTTGGCGGGATACCTTCAAGAACTGGAATGTGCAGAGAAACACAAAGCGCTGTGTGACCAAGCGTTTCATCATCACGCAGACCACATTTCTCAACCAATATCCGAGCTTGGTTCTTGGCATCAAAAACTGCTGCTAGCCGACCAGATCGCTTCTTACCTTGACCACCCGTACTATCCAACTGCGCGGGCGAAGTTTGGCCTGAGCGATGAAGACCTTGCTAAGTACGCGCCCGAGTTCGCACAAAGCTTTGCTCTGCATTGGATTGCGATTGAAAAATCACTGGTAACATTAACCAGCGGACAACCTGATTGCTGGCCAACCATGGAGCAAGTAGGGCTTCCTGCTGATTTTGCACTGAGCCACGTTCTGTTCCCTGCACATCCGCTCACCCTGCGATCTTTAGAAGCCTTACCCGAAGGTGTGATAGAAGCGCCTTTAACGTATCTAGACGTGACGCCGACGCTTTCCGTTCGTACTGTGGTCGTCAACGAGGCACCGCACATTCACATCAAGGTTCCGCTGATCATGCGATCGCTAGGCACGAAAAATATTCGCTTAATCAAGCCTTCAACACTGTATGACGGCCACTGGTTTGAACGCCTACTCAGCCACCTTGAACAAACGGACGCCGATTTAAACAGTCGCTTGTTCCATTGCAACGAAAAACACGGTGGACACATCGGCGAGGATAAAACCTTCGCGTACATCGTACGTGAGTACCCACTTACTCATTGCGAAGACAAAGCGTTAGTTCCGGTTGCAGCACTAGCAAGCCCAATGCCTGACGACCGCTTGTTCTTAGAACATTTGGCAGAACATTACTATCAACAAGATACGCTGGCGTGGTTCCAAGATTACGTCGATCTATTATGCCAAGTGCACCTCACCTTGTGGCTTCGTTATGGCATCGCATTGGAGTCCAACCAGCAAAACGCCATCATTGCATTTGATCAACAGGGCAAAATGACGCTCGCGATGAAAGACAACGACGCGGCGCGAATTTGGCCAGAGCGCTTCCACTTTGCAACAGAGCATGCCGCCCAAAAACACGGAACAGGAACAACTCCCGTGGATTGTGATGAACTGCTCGACCAACGCATCAAAGTCGACAATGAATTGGCGCTCGGTCAGATGTTTACCACCATCACACTGCAACTGGATATTGCAGCGATTGTAGAAGCCATGGCAGCGAAGGGCATTTCCTCTTCAGCATCGCTTTACGCTATCGTGGCCAAAAGCATTGCAGAGCAACTCAACCGATTAGAAGGCGAAGGGTTAGAGACAAAACTGGCTCGCGAGTTACTGCAAGAGGCACCTGATTTGTACGCCAAGTACTTGTTGAGCTCTGGCAGTTTGCTCTCAAAAGAAGCCTCCGGCGCGAGTGACATCAATAAGTTCTATGGTTTGTCGGCTCCGAACTTCTTGCTGCTTTCTAGCGAAGAAGCGCAACGCGCCTACTTAGAAGCCATCAAAAAAAGCGTACGTTAAACGATTATGACCAAACTCATCTACAGTGTGTTGTTGTGCCACTTTATCGCTGCGTTTGCCGCGTTAGGTATGCCGCTATTTCTACCCGTCGTGTTGCCAACGTTAGGCGCAAGCATTGATGCGGACTGGGCAGGGGTATTGTTTATCCTACCTACGTTTTGTACTGCGTTGGCGGCGCGATTTTGGGGCAACTTTGCCGATCGCTACGGTCGCCGCCGCTCACTCTTGCGTGCGCAACTTGGCCTTGCAGCAGGGTTTGCGCTGTGCGGCTTGGCAGACAACCTCGCCATGTTTGTGTTTGGTCTTATTGTTCAAGGAACCTTTGGCGGCACCATGGCCGCCTCGAACAGCTACTTATCTAGTCAAATTAAAGAAGCCAAAACACTCGGCAAGTCACTCAATAAAACCCAACTATCTGCTCGCTTGGCGCTGATCGTTGCGCCCATTGGGCTCGGCTGGAGCTTGTCCGAAACCAACCCACTCAACGCGTACCTGTGGTTATGCGTTTTGCCTTTGATTGCGATGGGCATCACGCTAACACTGCCAGTGGATAAACCCGCCGAACGAAACTTCGAAAAGCCAAACTCAGAATCTCAGCAAGAACAACCGGTTGCACAGAAAAACGCAATGCATGCCATTCGTTGGATCTTCTTTGCTCAGTTCGGGTTTGCGTTTTCTATGGTGGTGACCTTTCCTTATTTCTCGCCGTTTGTGCAGCAATATGGCATCACTAACCACGCATGGATCGGTTTTTTGTACGCACTGCCGCATGGTGTCTATCTGTTGCTGGCAGGCAAAATCCACGTGTTGTCAGATGGGCTGAATCGCCATCAACCGCTGCGCACGTTGTGGCTTGGGTTTGCATTGCTTGCCGTGAGCTCTGCCTTGCATTTGATTGCATCCGAAACCGCACTCATTGCTGCGAGAATTATCTTCGGCATCGCGATGGTGTGTTGTTATCACGGATTGCATCAGCATCTTGCGAGCAATCTGGATCGCAAACTCAGTGGCAAAGTATTTTCTCGCTTTGATGCCATGTCCAAATGGGGGGGCGTGGCAGCGGGATTTTGCGCTTCTTTCATTTCTAGCTTGGGGCTACTTGAGGTTCCTTTCCTACTTTCTGCGATAGTCAGCGTAATCACCTTGATCGCGCTGGTTCTCCATTCAAAATTTGGAAATCAACATGTTACAAACTCAATCCTCTCAGACTAGCGAGTTGCGCGCGCATGATGTGCAGCTCAATCGTGAGAAGGCCCAACTCAACACGATAATGGGTGTTCTTAATTGTTACTTACGTGAATTTGCGCTACCGAATCAACAAGTGGAATGGCACTACCAATCGACATCGCTACCCCAAACGTTAAAACGCAACTATTCCGCCAAGCAGCGGGTAGCCGTTCATCTTTCTCAACAAAATGACGTGCTGGTTTTGCCGATTCACTACGCGAGCAAACTGGGCAAAATCAAATTGGCAGAACTGCCGTGGGCGAAAATGCCGGGATCTGGTTGGGCGAAATTGGATGCCACGCAAACTCTTACGCTTTTGCTTAACTATCTCAAGCAGGTGTTGGCGATCCCGTTCAACCATGAGCTGATCGAACAACTGGAAAATAGCGTGCTGGTTACCGAGCAGTTTCTCAACGTCGCGCCCAAATCGCATCACAACGAGTTTATCGCTTCGGAACAATCTCTGATTTGGGGGCATACTTTCCATCCGACCCCGAAAAGTCGTTCGGGCGTCACCATGGATGATCTCTTGGCGTTTTCTCCAGAAGTCGGCGCGCAAGTCCCGTTGTACTGGTTTGAAGTGGATACGTCCTTACTTGATGTGCTGAGTTCCGACGGAGAAGCTAACCCTGCGCAACGCATGCTACAACAGCTCGCGCCACAACACACCACCAGCAATGGGAAGACCCTCTACCCTTGCCATCCTTGGGAAAGCTACACCATTTTGAGCAACCCAAGCGTGAAGCGTGCCATTGAACAAGGCAAGATCACGCCACTGGGTTTAGGTGGTGAAAAGATGCAGCCGACCTCTTCAGTTCGTACCCTCTACCACCCAGATATGGATTGGTTTGCGAAATTCTCCATCAACGTACGATTAACCAATTGCGTGCGAAAAAACGCGTGGTACGAACTCGACAGCGCCGTGCAGCTCACGTCGATTCTCAAACCAATTCGAGAAAACGAACAGCTGCACAACCCCGTATTTAAAGTGATGACAGAGCCTTACGCCACCACATTGAATCTAGAAAGTGTCGCTGAGCGTAATTGGGATGACAACACCAAAGCGCGCGAATCGTTTGGGATTTTATACCGCGAAAATTTCTCGCTGAGCGAAGTCGACATCTTAAAACCAACCCTCGCTGGCGCTCTGTTTGCTTACGACAAAAACGGCAACAGTTGCATTGCTCAACGCCTTAAAAACAAAGCGCGTACTACGCAAAATCGCTATTCCGACATCGCGACACTGTGGTTTGAACGCTATTTGCATTGCCTAATTCCAGGTGTGTTTAACTACTACTTCAAACACGGGGTGGCGTTTGAGCCGCATTTGCAAAACACCTTGATTGGCTTTGAAAAAGAGATGCCGTGTTGTGTTTGGATTCGTGATTTGGAAGGCACCAAGTTACTGCCAGAGTTTTGGCCAGCAGAAACATTAACTGACTTGTCTGAACGCGCGCGACAATCGGTTTACTACAGTCGCGAACAAGGCTGGAATCGCATCGGATACTGCACCTTTATCAACAACATCAGCGAAGCGATTTTCTTCATCGCAGAAGGTGATGAGCCACTAGAGCAAACGCTGTGGAATGCGGTGCAAAGTGCCATTGTGCGTTGGCAGTCAGTGAATGGAAAACAGCCAGAACTAGAAGCATTGCTGAATGGCGGTCACTTCCCAAGCAAAAATAATTTCACCACGCGTTTGATGCAAAAAGCCGATAAGGAGTCGGGCTATACCCAAGTCGCCGCGCCTTGGCAGCAACACGAAAAAGGATCGCAACATGTCTAATTCACTCTCTCTACCGACACGCGTTTGCCAACAAGTTCACACGCTCGCACAGCAGCAAAGTCAACCCTTGTGCGCGTACGTGTATGACCTAAGCGCCTTAGAAGAACACATCAAACAACTGCGTCACGTTTTGCCGAGAAATGTCGAGCTATTTTACGCAGCCAAAGCCAATCCATCGGGCCCGATTCTTAAAACGCTCGCGCCGTATGTCGATGGTTTTGAAGCGGCATCTGGCGGGGAGTTGACACACCTCCACCAGCAACAACTCGATAAGCCATTGATCTTCGGTGGCCCAGGAAAAATGCCAAGTGAATTGCAACAAGCGATTGAGCTTGATGTTGATGCAATTCATGTCGAAAGCCTCACCGAGCTACAACGCATTGGAGCACTAACCGAGCGCCTCAACCGCCCTGCTTCGATCTTTTTGCGTATGAACATTAATATCGGCGACATCACGCTCAGCAAGTTGGCGATGGGCGGCAAGCCGACCCCTTTTGGTTTTGACGAGTCCGAGCTGAGCAATACTTTGATGTTGCTGCGCGATTTCCCGCAAGTGTCACTCAAAGGATTCCATTTTCACTTGATGTCGCATCAGCTCGATGTTGAACGTCACTTAGCGTTAATGCAGCGCTATTTCCAAGTCGTGAAAGCGTGGCAACAAGAGTTTGAACTCGGTGAGCTGATGATCAACTTGGGTGGAGGCATGGGGATTAACTACCAAAACCCTGAGCAACACTTTCCGTGGATGGAGTTTTGCGACAAGTTGGAATTCCTCATCGCCAAAGAGCAAGTGCAAGATTGGACACTGCGTTTTGAATGCGGACGGTTCATCACGGCGGCATGCGGTTATTACGTGATGGAAGTGCTCGATATTAAGCAAAATCTTGGCGAAAACTTTGTCATCGCACGCGGGGGAACTCACCACTTCCGCACGCCAGCAGCGCAGAGTCATGACCATCCATTCGTCATCCTGAAAAGCGAGCAACACCATGAGATTTCTCACCCAATTCAGCATGCACAAGCGACCTTTGTCGGCCAGCTTTGTACGCCCAAAGATGTGCTGGCACGCAATCAGCACGTCGCCCACGTCGATATTGGTGATTACGTTGTGTTTACCTTAGCGGGCGCCTATGCGTGGAACATTTCCCATCAAAACTTCTTGATGCATGAACCGCCGATCTTCCACTATTTCTAAACGGCATACTTCGCTTCATTCAAGCCCCAATCATTGGGGCTTTTTTATTCCACTCGGCACAAATTCATTGCCATTAACCGCTTTGCGAAATAGCAATAATGCGTTTTATCAGCTCGTCGGGTTCCATCTTGGGATTGCGGTAAAAACGGAAGATTTCCGAGTTTATCGCTTGCTGAGCAACCGGATTGACCGCCATCGAATCAATCATACTCGGCACAGCGAGGTTGTATTTAACGCCGTAGTGAAAGTCTTGATATGACTGGACCTGACACGGATTAAAATCGCTGATGTCGATATCGGTACGCACCGGAATCGAGCCTTTTACCTTATTGAACTTAGCTTGAAACTCGACATCTGCCAGCGCGCTTGCGGTTTGCTGAGCCGCCTCGGCAGAAAACGACTTGCTCGACATAAACACCAAGCTGTCCATGTTGTAGAGGAATACACCATCGCTGTCCGGCGTTGGGTAACAGCCGACCTCTTGCGGAACCGAGACTTGATTGGCGAGCAGCTCCCCCAAAATCCAATCTCCACCGATTTGAAACAGCGCTTGACCGTCGGCTAGCGCTTGGGTCGCCGTATCCCACTTACTGTCAGGTAATTGGTTGTCGATCAACAAACTCAGGCGGCGAAATTGCTTCAACGCTTGGCGCAGTGTATCGCTGTCGATGCTGTCTCGCTCAAGTTTAACCATCGCATTGGTGTAGAACTCAACGCCGCCAGTGGAGATCACTAAGTTCTCGAAAAGTTGGGCGACTTGCCACGGCTGCTCACCGACCGCGATCGGTACAATGCCATTTTGCTTCGCAAGCTCCATGGCAGCGAACATCTCTTGCCAGTTTTTCGGCGCTGATAGATTCAGTTGTTTAAGCAGTTTGTGGTTGACCCACAACCAGTTCAAACGGTGCAGCGTAAGTGGCAGGGCGATGTAGCCGTTTTGTGTTTTATTGATTTCGATAGACAGTGGGTAGAGCACCTCGTCCCAGCGCTGCTCATCGGCAACCGCGTTGACGTTGTGCAAAATACCGATGGCATCCCACGCTTTAATACTTGGCCCTTCGATTTGCGCGAAGCTCGGTGGATTGCCCGCCAGCGCGCGAGCTTGCAGTACCGTCATTGCGCTGTCGCCACCACCGCCTAGCACCGGGCTTTGCAGCAGCTCAATATCGTGCCGTTTTAGCTGAGCTTTGAGTGTTTGCAGCGCTTGCTGTTCGCCGTCAGAAGTCCACCAATGTAAAAACTCTACCCCTTGTGGCGACTCAGCGTGAGCGACGCAAGGGGCGAGCAACAGTGGGAACAAGAATGCCAGTTTGTTCATAGTCAGTCTCTCGGGAAAGTCAGCGTGGCGCAGAGGCCGCCAAACTGAGAATGGCTCAGCAACAAGTTGCCGCCATGAGCCTTTGCAATACTTTGTGAAATGGTTAACCCCAGCCCACTGCCTTCTTTATCGTTGCTAGCGCGAAAGTATGGCTGGCAGAGCTTTTCAAGTAATAAATCGTCAACACCGTCACCGTGATCTTCAATTTCAATCTGGATCGACTCTGGGCTTTCACTCAGCGTAATGTCCGCTTGATGGCCGTATTTGAGCGCGTTATCGACCAGATTCTGAATGCAGCGCTTAATCGCTAACGGTTTACCAGCAAAGTGGGTGCGGATTTCACCGTGGATGCGAATCGTGTCCGGCGCATCGGCGATATTGGAGGAAATGTGCTGAATCAGTTGGGTGAAATTGATCGGCTCGATTTCCTCGTGGATATCGGTCTCTTTAATGCATTGCAATGCGCCTTTGACCATCAAGTCTAGGTCGTTACTCAGGCGGATAAAGCGTTCTCGGTCGGCGTCGTCATCCAGCATTTCCGCTCGCAGTTTTAGGCAGGCAATCGGCGTTTTCAGATCGTGGGAGATGGCGCTGAACAACATTTCACGGTCTTTAATATGGCTGTCGATGCGTCGATTCATCTTGTTAAACGCACGTACCGCCGCTTTCAGTTCGTTACTGCCTCGCTCAGAGACTTCGGGCACGTCTAGTCGGCTCGACATCAGGGTTGCTGCTTTTGCCAGATCTCGAATTGGTTGAATTTCTTTGCGAACGATAAACCAGGTACACAGCAACAGCATTAGCGCGGACAGCAATAGCGTCAGCCATTGGCGCAGCTCAAAATAGTTAGTCTCTAGGTTGATGTAAGGCGCGGGTAGCACCGCCGCGAGATAAAACCATTCGTTCTGTGCGACTTCGACCTGCATCACCAGAATCGGCGGATTGAGGTCACCAAACGAAAGCGAATAATGCGCCCACAATAGTGGCAGTTCATCGATAGGTAGCTCGTTGTTGAACACTTTGAGTTTGTCGCGCTGGGTGAACTCCACCTCGATATTAGGAATGCCGCTCAGCTCGCTTTCTAATACCTCGCGAACTTGGTTGATGACCAACGTTTTGCGTTCGCTCTCAGGCAGCGGGTCGACGTTAATCTGGTGATTGTTGAGTGAGACGAAGAAGCGCGTGCCGCCCATATTGCGTAGTTGATTGAGCACCAAGTGGCGGTATTCCGAAGGGAGGGTTTGAAAGAAGGCGATGGTAGAAGAAGCACTCAGTGCTAAGCTTTTGACTGTGGTGGTCAGGCCTTCTTTATCGCGTTCGCTGGCGTGTTGATACCAGATAATTCCGGATAATACCTGCGCCAGAATGATCACCAGCAACAGGAATACACTGGTACGAACGACCAGTGATCCCGTCCAGCGTTTAATTCTCATAATGCACGTCCGTGGTCAGCATGTAGCCTTTGTTGCGCACCGTTAGGATCAGCGAGCGCTCTTTATCTTCAAGGTGATGACGCAAGCGGCTGATCTGCACATCAATGCCGCGTTCAAACGGGTCGGCATCGCGTCCCCAGATCTCGCGCGCAATGTCATCGCGAGACAATATTGATTGCGCGTGGTTGACGAACAAACCGAGCAGCGACAAATCCGCGCCACTCAGTTGCTTAACCTCGCGGCTAGCAACGTGGGTCAGTTGCCGGGTTACGGTGTCTAATAACCAATCGTCAAAACGCACTTTACGCGTCAGTTTGCTATTGGCGGTCGATTGGCTGCGTCTCAAAATCGTTTTGATGCGCGCGAGCAGTTCTCGCGGGCTGAATGATTTGGTGATGTAGTCATCGGCGCCCATTTCTAGCCCTGCGACTCGGTCGGCTTCTTCAGTGACGGCGGTCAGCATAATGATCGGGATATCGGAGTTTTTGCGCAGTTTTTGGCACAGGGTAAAGCCGTCTTCACCGGGCATCATAATATCGAGGATGATCAAATCAGGATGGTGCTCGTTGAGCAGTTGCCACATCACGCCGCCGTTTTCCGCGCAAAGCACTTCAAACCCAGCGCGACCAAGGTAATCCGACAACGCTTCGCGAAGGTCGAGGTTGTCATCGACGACCAGTATCTGCTTGTTTTCCATCCTACTTTCCCTGTGTCCGTCCCTGTGCCTGCCCCTGAGTTTGGCGCTGGCCAATATGATGCATTCTTAAACGCCCATGCACAATCGAGCCGATTGCAATTTTCACTTCTCGGTATAAGAGATTTGTAAGCGGCCACTTACAAACTGATTGCCTTTTGTAACCTTAGGCGCCGCCTTGCTCGCTATGATCATCCTGACCTTACGTGAAACAACATGACCTGAAGGAATCAGGTCCTACAACACTGGCATTCGTCAGGAGGAAACCATGTTTGCAAGTATATTTGGACAACTACAAAAAATAGGGCGGTCGTTGATGCTGCCTGTGGCGGTGTTACCAGTGGCTGGCTTGATGCTGGGTATTGGTAACGCGGGGTTTGCGTTTATTCCAGACGCGGTCAACAAAGTGATGCTCGCCGCCGGTGAGGGCGTGTTCGGCAACATGCAGTTGATGTTTGCGGTCGGTGTAGCGCTCGGGTTATCAAAAGGCAATGACGGTGCGGCTGCGCTCGCAGGCTTAGTTGGCCTAATTATTATGAACGCATCGCTCGGTATCGTGACTGGCTTGCGCGGCTTAGAAACTGACGCCACCATCATGGGCGTTGAGACGCTGCAAACCGGGGTGTTTGGCGGCATCTTTATCGGTGCGGTCGCGGCAATCATGTACAACCGCTTCTACAACATCAAACTGCCAGAGTACTTGGGCTTTTTCGCGGGTAAGCGATTTGTGCCCATTGTCACCGGTTTATCGGCGATCGTCGTTGGTGCGATTCTCGCGTTTGCATGGCCACCTGTCGGACAACTTCTTGATGCATTCTCTCATTGGGCAGCGTACCAAAACCCGGTACTCGCGTGGGCGGTTTACGGCGCGGGCGAACGTTCATTGCTCCCGGTTGGTTTGCACCACATCTGGAATGCGCCGTTCTTCTTTGAAGTCGGCAGCTATGTAGACCCAGAAACAGGCAAAGAATTTACCGGTGAGCTCACTCGCTTCTTCGCAGGCGATAAAACCGCAGGTTATCTGTCTGGTGGCTTTATGTACTCCATGTGGGCACTACCAGCAGCGGCATTGGCGATTTACCACTGCGCGTCTCCAGAGCGTAAGAAAATAGTCGGCGGTTTGATGATGTCTGCGGCGTTGACCTCTTGGTTAACTGGTATCACAGAGCCAATCGAATTTACCTTCCTATTCGTCGCGCCAGTGCTGTACGTAATCCATATTTTCCTAACTGGTATTGCGTTTGCGATCACCGCATTTTTGGAAATCAAACACAGTACTGACTTTGCGCACGGCGCGATCCAGTTCTTCCTTTACTACCCAATGTCGACCAACGCGTGGATGTTCATCATCATCGGTCCAATCTGGGCGACGCTGTACTACGGCTTGTTCCGATTCCTAATTGTGAAGTTGGATCTAAAAACGCCGGGTCGTGAAACCGACATTGCAGAAGTGAAGATTGCCGGACAGCCTGATGAAATCGCGGTAGATGTAGTGGCGGCATTGGGCGGTAAAGCCAATATCAAGTCAGTCGATGCGTGTATCACTCGTCTACGTGTCTCGGTAAAAGACATTGCCAACGTTGATGTTGCTAAGCTAAAAGCACTTGGCGCGCGAGATGTATTAGTGATTGGCGACAGTTTACAAGCGATTTTCGGTACGCAGTCTGACTCAATTAAGTCAGAGGTGCACAGCGTACTCGCCACCTCCTGATCTTACCTTCCCCAATCTAGGTAAGATTTGCCAACCTCCTTGTGAGGTTGGCTTTTTCGTTTTCGGAGTAAAAAAAGCGAAGCCAATAACCAGCCCTACTTCGCCGCCGCGTTGGTTAAATTGCCCAGCACGCCGCTGATTTTGTTCAATACCTCGTCACAGCCTTCAATATGATGGCGCTGCTTTAAATACATAGGATCGTTATAAGCTAACCACGTTTTGCCTTCTGCATCTTCATACACCAACACTTTTTGGGGTAAATCGAGCGCCACTTCCTGCGCACAGATCATCAGTGGCGTGCCCACTTTAGGGTTCCCAAACACGATAACTTCGGTTGGTCGCAACGTCATATCGACTTTCGTGGCATTCTCTTGATGGTTAATGCGCGCAAAGACGTTCAACCCTTTTTCTTGCGCGATAGCGACAAATTTATCCGCCGTATCTTTTGCTGAATGCGTGCTCGCAACGGTTACCATACCCTCCCCAGCCAATGCACTCAATGACGTCAACGCCACGACCAACCCGATGATTACTTTTTTCATTTGTCGTCCCTTCCTCTCTCTGAGTCGAAAACTAGATATAGAAAAACCAAGTGTAGGAAAACTATAGAAGTCAGATTCCGCTATCGCGAATTGCACCCTACCCACTCAAGAGTCGACCGTGTAACACGGATTAATTGATTCAGATTAATAAAGCATTAACTAGCCGAGCATCAAAAGCGTGAAATACGTAACATTTGCAGCCTATTTTAGTAAGAAAGAGAAAAGTAGTGACACGCGATCAATTTGAGTTATTAGCACCTGGTGGTGATTTAGATTCCATCAAAGCCGCCATTGCCGCTGGCGCCGATGCAATTTACTGTGGACTCGACCGCTTCAATGCTCGTAACCGAGCGACCAACCTCACCTTAGATAACTTAAATGGCGTGTTAACGTTAGCCCATCAGCACAGCTGTAAGATTTTCCTAACGTTGAATGTGCTGATTTTAGAAAGTGAAATTCCAGCGATTGTTCGCTTACTCAGCCAACTGAACACCACCAAAATCGATGGCGTGATCGTGCAAGATCTCGGTCTGGCCTACATTCTCAAACATCACTTTCCCGATTTGGATGTGCACGCTTCAACGCAACTAAACACGCATAACGAAGGCCAGATCCTCTTTCTCAACCAGCTCACCGCAAGCCGAGTAAACTTATCTCGCGAACTTAACATCGATGAAATAAAACATCTGGCGCAATTTGGTCGCGAGCACAACGTAATGATGGAAGTGTTTGTCCACGGCTCATACTGCATCGGATTCTCCGGAATTTGCTATATCAGTTCCGCTCGCAATGGTGCATCAGGTAACCGTGGACGCTGCAGCCAACCTTGTCGCGAACAGTACGAAACGACCAAAACGGGCAACAACTACCCACTCAATATGAAAGACAACTCCGCCTTTGGGGACTTGGAAGCGCTTGCCGATGCCGGCGTGTATTCATTAAAAGTGGAAGGGCGAATCAAGAAATCGCACTACGTCTATACCGTGGTCGACAATTGGCGCCAGCAAATCGATCGCTTGTGCGAGGGTTTGGAACTCTCTGAAGACACCACAGAGTTATACACGGTGTTCAACCGTGATTTCTCCAACGCATTTTTGCAAGGTGATTTCGGCAAGGCGATGTACATCGACAACCCGCGCGACCATGCTGTAAAGCATTTTTCGAAGGTTTACCAATGCCAGTCTGCTGATGATGTACAAGCGGTGAAAAAGAAACTCTACGATGACAAAACCGCGATCATTGAGAAAGTGGCAGAGCAAACTAAGTCGTTCGATGTCACTTCAACACAAGTATCCGGCAGCAGCTTGAAAGGGTCGATTGATGTGCCAACTCTGCCAGCGTTACCTCAACCAGAACCTCGCCAAGGTGCGCCAAAATTATCGGTTCTGATCTCGTCAGCACAAGAAGCCATGCTGTGCGAATACCACGACGTTGATGTTTACTATCAATTGCCAATGGGATTGTCTGGCGAACTGAGCGCGATGATTGAGTTATTCCAAGCCAATCCAATGCTCAAACCATGGCTCCCGGCCATTTTGATTGGCGAAGACTACCACGCCGCGCGCGTATTTTTGGAAACCATCCAACCTGAGTTGTTGATCACCAACAACTCAGGCGTCGGCATGATCGCAAAAGAGCTCGGCTTAGGCTGGGTGGCAGGCCCACAAATGAACACGGTGAACTCATACGCGTTTAAATGCCTTCAAGACGAGTTCGCGGCAAGTGGCGCGTTTGTTTCTAACGAGCTGAATATGAAGCAGATGCGCCATATCAAGCGTCCGAAAAACATGCGCAGCTTCTACAGCATTTATAATCCAAATACCCTACTCACGAGCCGCCAATGTTTGTTCCAACAAACCGAAGGATGCCGTAAGGTGAAGGTCAACAAAGGTTGTTTGAAACGCTGTGATAAACGCACGTCTATCATCAACTTAAAATACAATCCTTACGTGGTGCAAAAACAGAAAGGCAGCCACAATTCGATCTACAGCGAACACAACGTCTTAAACCTGCAAGTGCTGCACGATCTGCCTCAATTATTTACCGATGTGTTGATCGATCTGCGTGATATCCAGACCGAAACGAAAGTCTCAGCGAGCAAACCTGAGTTGATTGACGCGTTCTTAGCTCTACTTGAAGAACACAGCGAACAAACCGTCCAAACGCTGAATGCCATGATTCAACCAACAGCCAACGCGCAGTATTTAAAGGGGTTGTAGAATTTTTCTAACGAGGCAAACAAAACAATAAATTATCCTACACTCTACTAGAGGGAAGCGTAACGCTTTGTAAGTCAGATGGTTGGCTGAAGAACATAGTTCATCAATAGAAGAACTTCCTGGCCATTTGAGATAATTTATTTGAGTACGCCATGAAAATATCTAAAGGTATCGAAGAGCAGGGGATCCCTGTCGGAAACTATTACGACAAATACAATACTCAGAACCCCATCGCCAGAAAAATGATGAGCAATTTCGATCATCATTTATCGCAACTGGTTGATATGGTCACACCAAAGTCGATACACGAAATCGGCTGCGGAGAAGGAGTCTGGGCACTTAAATGGCATCAACAAGGGATCCGTGTGAAAGGGAGTGACTTCTCCCAACAAGTGATTCAACTAGCAAGAGACAATGCCCAAGCACACAACTTGGAAGACATTTTGTTTGAACAAAAAAGTGTGTATGACGTTGCTAGAAACACTGATTCTGCTGACCTTGTTGTTTGTTGTGAGGTCTTGGAACACCTAGAGCATCCCGAGCAAGCACTAGCAACATTGCAAGATCTCGATACTGACTATTACATTTTTAGTGTGCCAAGAGAGCCGTTGTGGTGTGCGTTAAACATGGCAAGAGGTAAATATTTAAACAGTTGGGGCAATACTCCCGGACATATCCAACACTGGTCCAAGAATACCTTTCTGACTTTGCTCAATCAACACTTTGAGATTCTCGAAGTACGCTCTCCCATTCCTTGGACCATGGTTTTATGCCAGCGTGTGAATCATGAAACATAATAAGAGTAAATTCATATTAAGTTGGGTTGGGCGAATCATTACTATTTTTTCCATCGCCTTTGTATTAATCAAGCTCTCTACATACTCGCAGCAACTGAATATTCAGGATATTCCCTCTTACTCCTATCTGGTATTTATTTTTTGCATAGGCCTCTACGCCTTTGGCAATTATGTTCTTTCTATGGCGTGGCGACTTTTAGTCGCGAACAGTGAATATACTTTGTCTGCATCAACTGCTATTTGGGTGTTTGGCGGATCTCAAATTGCTAAGTATCTACCTGGAAACATTTTCCAATTCGCTAGCCGACAAGTAATTGGCGTACAACACGGAATTAAGAATAATGTATTACTGAAATCGACCTTATGGGAAATAGGGTTGATGGGTATTGCGGCTGGTTCGTTTGGCGTCTTTCTGCTGAATGAGTACTTCCCTAGTTTAATGGGGTACGAGATGACTTTATTCGCTGGATTTATCGTGATCACCGGATCAATATTAAGCTTGATAGCCAGTCGCAATTACCTAAAAGCTTGTGGGCTTTATCTCTGCTTTTTTTTGGTATCGGGCGGCATTTTCTCACTCATATTTTTTACGCTAAACGACAATCTAACTCCAACTTTAGAGACATTTTTACATACATCTTGTTACTTCATCATCGCATGGTTAATAGGGTTTGCCACCCCAGGTTCTCCTGCAGGGTTGGGTGTCCGAGAGGCTGTTTTAATCACACTTCTAGATTCGCCGAGTATTGAAGATACACTCTTAGTTGCAGTCCTTGTTTCCAGAATCGTCACGGTTCTAGGGGATATGTTGTTCTTCGCTATCTCGAGTTTATTTAGGCCTAAGCAAGCCGTATCAAATAACTCACTTCTTTAAAGTATCGAGGTAACTCGCTATTACTCTCCAGATCGTTTTCGCTTGGTTTCAAACTGATAAGTGGGCAACTTTTCCTGATGCTCCAGCTTTTCTTCCAATACCTCAATTCGGTGCAATACTTTTTCGGTCAGCTTTCGATTGAACCCTATTAGATCGGCCACCAACCCCATCAATAAAGTGATGAAACCCAAGATAAGTAGCGTTGACCCCAAGACCAATGACTGAATATGGCCATCTCCTGCTCCATTTAAAAAGAAATACAGGAATCGCATAATGGGAATCACACCACAAATCATCGCCACCGAGCCAATAAACAAAAACACTTGCAGAGGTCGATACATGGTATAAACCCTGACCAAGGTAGAGAGCGACATTTTTAGAAACTGCGGAATGCTCTTAAACAGACGGGACTCTCGCGTTTTTTCATTAGTTCGGATTGGCACCGAAACCACACCAATCCTTTTTGCACTTGCTTGAATCAACATTTCTATTGTGTAGCTAAAATCCGATACGATATTAAGTTGTTGTGCCGCACTTCTCGATATTGCGCGAAAACCACTCACAGCATCTTTAACATCCAATCCCGTCGCTTTGGCAATAATAAAGCTCCCCGACACTTGTAAACATCGTTTAAATACAGAGAAATGTGTATTGCTATACCCTCCTCGGTCACCAACAACAATTTCTGCTTTGTGCTCGATAATAGGCTTAACCAAGTGCGGAATATCGGCCCCATTATATTGATTATCGCCATCGGTGTTCACAATGATATCAGCATGAAGACGAAGGCACTCCTCAATCCCTCTTCGAAATGAGTAAGCAAGCCCCTTATTGCCCTGGTTAGTAATAATGTGCTCAACACCACACTTGCGTGCGACTTCTGAAGTACCATCCGTAGAACCATCATCGATGATTAGAATCTCTATCTTAGCGATACCATCAACGCGCTTTGGTATTGAGCGAATAACATCAGCAATATTGTCCGCTTCGTTAAAGCACGGAATTTGAACAATTAACTTCATGCTTGCTCCTCATGTTCTGAATCAACATTACTGTGCGTATTAGAAGCCGGTAAATAACCTCTGCTTCTCTTCAAGATTGCGAGGTCGGTACAGGTTATCTCCCCAACGCAGAACGACTTTACCTGGCTCTTTCGACACTAATTCATAGCCCCCCCGCGCCAAGTACCGTGCTTGACCTGCCAACCAAACCTTGCCATTAATCAGAAGACTATTGCTAGCTTCAAGCGTATATACGCCCTCGATGTTGACCTTAACTTCCCGACTAAGAGAGTTGGGCGTCAGTTCAAACGTCTTTCCTGCAACATACAGATGCGACCAATGATGAATGTAGTTCTGCCTTAACGCTTGAATATCTTGCCTTAATAGCCCTTTATCGGTTTTGTCAGGGCCAAACACATCTAAATAGTGCGAATTAACCAGTACAAAAGCCGGATTGTCTTGCTCTATTGCATTGCGAATAACGGGGATGTTTCTCGCAATATAATCTTCGTAACCCCACGTACTCATGAAAAAACCTTGTTTTGAAAAAGTCGGAACCATGGAGCATCGATCAATATAAGCAACAGGCTGAGGAAAGATTTTATGTATTTCATCAAGAAACTGACGCTGGTAGGCCAAGTTGCTTTTTATCGGTAAAACAAAACCATTCACCACAATGGATACCGCAAACAAGCAGGGAACAATAAAATTAAAAAATTGTGCAACTCTTGCGTTAGTGAAATTCTGGATACCAACCCAAGCCACAGCAAACAAAGCACTCACTGGAGCAAGCATAAAAGAGTAATAGTATGGGAAAGCGTTGCGATAAAAGAGCAAAGTGAAGAGTAATAAACTTAGGCACAAAAACTTAATCGATGACTCACGGCTTAATAGCTTTTGCGAAAAACACGCATAAACAGCAGTACCAATACCAATGAAAAGAGCTAACCAATACCATGAGTTCGTCGAAACTGAATGAACAAAGTAAAACAATCGAGGAAAAAGCTCGCGCTGGTTTAGTGTCTTATCCGCAGCACCGAACATCGTTCCTGCATCACCAACCGAACTCGCTCCATGTATAGAGAAGTAATGCCAACTGTATAGCATCGCAAAGGCAACCAGTATTGCGACTCCATACATGAGAACTTGCCTAAAATAACGCTTACGATTTCGCGACCAATAAAGCGAGGTTAAAACTATGCCTATAAAAGTCGGGATATACAGAGCGGTCTTTAAAGTGACGAGCAAGGCGACAGCCGTAAGGACACCAGCAAGAATGGATACACGCCAAGAAAATGTTGTACTAAACACATAATACAGCGCCGCCATGATCATACATGTCGCGATAGGATCAGTACGAAAACTGGCCCCCATACGAACATTATACACAAAAGAAAAATAGGCAAGCACCGCAAAAAGTGCCGCCGATTTGCTGCAGTACAATCGACATAACTTGTATAGATAAAATCCCGTGAGTAATTGAAAGAAGACCATAACGACTCTCGCCACAATGATCTGGTCAACATCGTTATCTGATACACCACTCAGCCAAGTAAAGAAGTGAATGTGAAAGGTTTGGAAACTATTAATCACCTCGCCGTTAATAAACCGATGCACAAAAGATAGGTAATAAAACTCGTCCCAATTTACTTCGTAATTAAACGCAACAAAAAACCGAGCGATTACAGCCACTACGATTAGAATACAAAGAAAAATAGAAGTGCTAGAGGTAGTATCTCTATCCGATAAATGACGTTTATTAACCTGTTCAACAGTCTTCATTCACCCTTCCTTGTTAATCGTTTCTCGACTAGTGGCATGCTCTGAGACATTAAGTTGTATGAATAAGGTTAGAACTGCCAGTAATGAGTATAGTCATGATTCAAAACCAAATAAGGGGTGGCAGGAGAAGTTTCGAGAGCAAAACACCGTTGAGCAACGAGACCGTGTTTTTATTCCACACTTTGAAAGCGGGAAACTTTGCATTATTTCAAAAGGCTTTAGTATTAAGTCTCTCAACATATCTTGAACACTCACTGTGCACTGACTACAATGGCGCACTTTTTACGGAATTTAGGTCACAAACATGACAGATACAGCTAAACCAGCTCTACCAGATCGCCTAGCAGGTAACCCACGTAGCCCATTCTTCATCAAAGAATGCTTCGAGCACCAAATCGGTATTCGTATCAACGGCCAAGAGCGTACTGACGTAGAAGAATACTGCATCAGCGAAGGTTGGGTAAAAATTGCTTCTCCTAAAGCAAAAGACCGTTTCGGTAACCCAATGCTAATCAAACTTAAAGGCGAAGTTGAAGCGTACTACGTGTAAGCTAACCACGCTGAATTTCTTTGAAAGCTCGAGTCTGACTCGGGCTTTTTTAATGCCTGTCATATCCCCTTCTCGTTTAATCTATTCCCTCTTCTTTTCAGTACAAAGGAGGGTCTGTTTATCTTTCGAGATTAAGTTTTGTTCGAGATAAAATCGTTTTAGGCGAGGCAAGGAGTGTGTAGCCTAGCATTCTAAGTAAATACTCCTTAACAAAGCATAGAACGATTTTAACCGAACCCTTTGGGCAGCGTTTGTTGGTCATTTCTCCTGCGTTATCAGCTTTTTCATGTAGGCTAACTACACATCAAAGCTTCTGCCTTGCACAAACACCCAACAATTCGCTGCAAAAATCAGCTCGAAAGGTCAACAGACCCTAAACTCGATGTGAATCGCTGTTTTTATCTGATTGTTGTCTAAAGTTTCTAGAGAACTAACTGCAATAGCCATTGCCAAAAGAAACGACACCTTTTGAATACAGGGAGAGGAAATGGAAAGCCCACTTGTCACACTCAAACACGCCAGCAAAAGCTTTGTCGATGGCAAAGAGACACATCGCGTGTTGGAAGGCGTCGACTTTACGTTGAACACAGGAGCGAGTGTTGCGCTGACGGGCGCAAGTGGCAGCGGCAAAAGTACCTTACTCAATGTCATCGCTGGCTTTGAGCCACTTTCCGAAGGTGAGTTGTGGTTAGATGGTGATAACACGGCGGCTTGGAAAGACCCACAATGGAGCCGATTTCGACACCAAAAACTCGGTGTTATCTTCCAGCAATTCAACTTGTTAACGCCGCTCAACGTGCAGCAAAACATCGCCTTCTCTCTGCATTTGAATCAGCAGAAATGGAATGACTGGTGCAATTATTTGGTCGAGACTCTAGGCATTAGCCAACTTCTCGACAGACATGTTTCTGCCCTTTCCGGCGGTCAACAGCAACGAGTCGCTATTGCGCGCGCATTAGCACACAAACCTAAACTGCTACTTGCTGATGAACCCACAGGTAACCTTGACCAAAAAGCGGGGTTAGAAGTGATGAAACTACTCAGTGAAATCACCACCCAAGGCAATACGGCAGTGCTGTTAGTCACCCACAGTCCTGACTGCGCGGAGTTTATGAAAACACGGCTGCGATTGGATAATAGTCAGCTACAGAACAGTCATCAAGTAAACAAACATGAGCTTCGCCATGAAGCAAGCTAAGCTATCAACCACCAGATTCACTCATACTCGACTCGCCCTGAATCTGTTTGCAACGCACTATCGGCAGGCACCACTGCAAGCCACCGCAATTCTGATCGGTATCGTGTTGGCTGTGACCTTGTTTGTTGCGGTGCAAGCCATCAACCTCAATGCCAAGCGCAGTTATGCGGAGTCTACCGAGCAGCTTAGCGCACAAGCTCAGAACGTAATTATTCCACCAGCAGGGCAAAACTATCTGCCCGAATCGCTCTACTTCACCCTTAGACAAAACGGGCTCAGTGCAGCGCTACCTGTAATCGAAGGGCGAGTGAGAGACGAACAAGGGCGTCGCTGGTCAGTACAAGGCAGCGAGTTGATTGCCGCCATCTCTTCACGTTCGCGCTATTCTTCAGAAAACCAACAAAACGTATCTTTGTTCGATAGTGCGTTACCTTTACCTGAGCTTTTAGCTGGCAAGCCAATCGTGATGATGAGTCAATCTCAACATCAAAACTTAGGAGAAGTAGAAACCCTAACTCTGGACGACATTCCAACCCAAGTGGTGGTGCTACCCGACGAATGGCAGTTAGGTAGCCGAATGTTGATGGACATTGGTTTTGCCCAGCAACTGCTCAATAAACAAGGACAGCTCAGTTACATTGCGGTTTTCCATTCGGGTGTTAAAGGGAATAAAGACACGCAAGCAAATTGGCAGAAGCTGATTGGCGATCAAGGGCAATGGATTTCCAACAATCAAAGCACAGACCTTGGCTCGCTGACCGACAGCTTTCACCTCAATCTCACAGCAATGAGCTTACTTGCCTTTTTAGTCGGGCTGTTCATTGCCTACAACGGCGTAAAATACAGTTTGCTGAAACGCAATCGTCTGTTAGTACAAATCCAACAGGCGGGTGTCGCGCCGAGCATTGTGTTCTCTGCGCTGTTAGTTGAACTCACTATTCTCGTTACCATCGGCGCTTCCCTCGGTTTTGTATTGGGCATGCAGCTTAGCCACTGGTTACATCCGACCGTGGCACTAACGCTTGAACAACTTTATGGCGCGACACTGTTACCCGGCACTTGGCAGTGGCAATGGTGGGCGCAAGCATTGCTGCTCACGTTAGCCGCAACCCTATTGGCGTGTTGGCAGCACTTTAAACAGCGAGTGCGCCAGCCGCTCTCCTCTCATGGTGGATTTTATCAAGCACCTGAAGCTTCTAACGAAAACCAATTGTTCGTGATAGGTGCTGCGTTGACGACTCTCGCACTCGCAGGGTTATGGCTGAGTGAGCATCACCGCTTCACCATGGCGTGGCTTGGCATGCTTGTGGTGTCGATTCCTTTGTATCTACCCAAAACACTCAGCGTATTAGCCAATTGGTGTGAAAAGCGCACCAGTTCTGGTTTGATGCAGTATCTGTTTGCAGAGCTGCGCGAGCTGATTTCTCCGCTTTCTCTCGCCATGATGGCACTGCTACTCGCCGTTACAGCCAATATGGGCATGAATACGCTAGTTGGCAGCTTTGAATCCACCCTAAAACAGTGGTTAGAACAAAGGCTACACGCCGACATTTACGTTAGCCCTGCTCAAGGGGAAATCGCAGATGTGGAGCGCGCGTTAGGGCAGTTCGACAAGGTTGAGACCGTCTACAAGCAATACTACGTCGACGATAACCTGCAAGGCTTACCGATTTTGCTTGGCACCAAAGACAAAGACACCTTAGAACAAACCATGGTGTTCAAATCGCAGTTGGAAAACTTCTGGCCACACTTTTACCAAGGTGAGTTAGTCGCTATCAGCGAGCCAACCGCGGTCAAACTGGGCTTATCACTGGGTAGCGAGCTCACGCTTGATGCCGTTCCAAATAAGAACCTGCTTGTGGGTGCGGTATTCCACGATTACGGCTCACCCAATGGTGAAGTTTTATTGGCACCCAAATTATGGCAAGAGAGTGGCTTTACCGACCTGCCGACTAGCCTTGGCATTAAAGTCTCAGGTGAACCACAAATCGTCTACGAGCAACTGCGTGAGCAATTGAATCTGCATCCAAGTCAGCTCTACGATCAGGCGCAAATCAAATCCATCGCGTTGGATATTTTCTCGCAGACCTTCGCCATTACGCGCGCGCTCAACGGCGTGACGTTGATGGTCGCGGTGATAGGTTTGTTCAGTGCTTGTTTCATGTTGCTCGACGCGCGCAAAGCCGCTATTGCAAGGCTGTATGCACTTGGCGTCAGCCGTCGTAAATTAATGACCATGGTAGTCGGACAGATCGTCGCTTTAGTCAGTTTTACTCTGGTTATCGCCCTGCCCCTCGGAGCCATGGTGGGTTATGTGCTGACAGACATCGTCACCTTGCGCGCTTTTGGTTGGAGCCTAAATTATCTGTGGAATTGGAGTGATGCCCTCAGCATTGCGGCGATCACCATCTTGGTGGCAGTGATTGCAACCTTGATTCCGCTGTGGCGATTGGTCAGTAAGCCTGTCGTGTCCAGTTTGCAAAGCGAGGTGTTGTGATGGTTCGATTAGCAAGCAAACTTACTACTCTACTCATAAGCAGCTTATTCCTGTTCGGTTGTGAAGATACGCAGCAACAAAATATGGGCACGTTGCTGGGAAGCGGAGATACGCAAAGCGAGAACAACCTATTCACACCCGTAGAAAAAGGGGTTGAACTCACCTTTCCTACCGATCATCAAGCACACCCAAACTTTCGTCATGAATGGTGGTACTTAACCGCTAACTTAATTGATGAAGACGGCAATCCACTTGGCGTTCAATGGACACAATTTCGCTTTGCTGCTGCGCCGCCACCACCACCGCCAAGGGGCGAAGATGACGTGAAGAAAACCGAATGGCAAACTCAGCAAATCTACATGGCGCACAGCGCGGTCACTACAACGGATAAACACTACGCCGATGAAAAATGGTCACGTGACCAAGCCTCTCTAGCAGGTGTTGATGCTTCACCATTTCGGGTTTATCTCGATGATTGGCAGTGGACCTCTTCAAGCAACGACCTCTTCCCTGCCACATTGAAGGCGAACTCGGAACAGTTTGGCTATTCGCTGACGCTTACCAGCAGCGCGCCTTATCAAAAGCAAGGCGAGCAAGGTTACAGCACCAAAAGCGCCGATGGTCAAGTGGCTTCGTATTACTACAGCCAACCGTTTATTGATGTGTCCGGTGAAGTCACCATCGACGGCGAAACCTATCAAGTGTCGGGCAAAGGCTGGATAGACCGAGAGTGGAGCTCGCAATTCTTACTCGACTCACAACAAGGCTGGGACTGGTTTGCCCTAAGATTGAGTGACGACACCAGCTTGGTGGTGTTCCAGTTGCGGGATTCCAAAACCGGTCAAGCCAGTTACTCCAGCGCAAGGCTGATGCAGCAAGATGGGGCTGGCATCGCTATCCCACAGAAAGACATTCAGTTAGAGGCGACCAAGCAAACAGAAATCCAAGGTCGCAATTATCCAACCCAGTGGCGAGTGTCGATTCCGAACCAGCAAATTGAGCTTACGGTTTCTGCACTCAACCCGAACGCAAAAATGCCCCTTTCTGTGCCTTATTGGGAAGGCCCGGTGCGTATTGATGGCTCTCATTCTGGGACGGGTTACATGGAGCTAACAGGGTATTGAAATATTGCGCGGGAGCCCCAATTATTCTGCTAGAACAAATACTGGCAACCAAGTCATACACTGATTGAAAGGAAATATGATGAACCCAATTATCGCCTTGCTGAAAGAGAACAACATCAGCGATGAACAGATCAACGAAATCTTCCAGACTCTGACGCAAAACCCGCTCGCAGCAATGGCAACCATCAGCCAACTAGGTTTGCCACAAGACAAGCTACAAATGCTGATGGCGCAAGTGATGCAAAACCCTGCGCTAATCAAAGAAGCCGTAGACGAGTTGGGATTGGATTTCTCAAAGGTTGAAGAAGCAAAAGAGAAGCTTCAAAGCCAAAACCAAGGCAACTAAGTCTTAGCCATTTAGCGCTGAATATAGAAAAGGCCGTTAACCCGAGCATGTGGGTTAACGGCCTTTTTTGTTCGCTACTTTTTGTCAGCTAATTATTAGCGATTTAAAGACGCGAATTGTTCTGCGGTCATACCGTAGTAAAGCTTGTCGTCAAAGCCTTGCTCTAGTTTGTAGTAGTCTTTCTGACGGCCTTCTTGAGTAAAACCGTTTTTCTCTAACGTCTTGTAAGAGCCAGCATTAAAAGCGTAGCAATCCGCACTGACTTTATGGGCGTTTAGCTCAGTAAATCCAATCTCGGTCATCATTTGGCAAGCGCGAGTCGCAACGCCTTTACCCCATGCACAAGTTGGTAATTGATAACCTACTTCGTAGTTGCCAGTTAAGAACATCACTGCGGTCACTGCACACATTCCCATGTACTGGCCTTGTTGGTCACGAATCACGAACGTTGGGCTATCTGGCCAAACACTGTCTTTAATCGCTTGTGCCGTATTTTCAATAATAGGGCCAAAGAAACCCTCATATAGGCTGTTGTCAGCAGGTGCGAAGAACAGATACTGATTGACCTTATCATCGTTCAACATCTCGATAATATCTTGTAGATCAGAGCCTTGAATCAGTTGGATAGTCAACGATTCGTTAAATGGGATGGCTTCGCCTTGTTTTAGTTTTTGATATGACATGTGTTACCTCGTTATCTGCTGAAAATAGTAGCTCAGCGGATAAGAGAAAAATTGGATTTTTGCGACAACTTTCGGGCTGATTAGCAATGAATTACGACTCAAAGTCGCCATAGATATCGATGGTTAAGTCGCGCTTTTTCAAGTATTTGCTCGGCGTTTTTCTTAGCTGCTGTTTGAGGGTACGAATCAAATGCGATTGGTCACTGAAACCAAATTGCTGTGAGAAGCTCGCCCAATCAATCGCTTCTTGTTGCTTGTAGAGAGTCAAAATCATCTGCTCCAGACGTGCCATTTGTTGATACTGCTTAACGCTCAACCCCACCACTTGCTTGAAACTGCGCTCAAGCGTTCTTCGAGAACAGGCGCACTGTTTGGCCACCTCATCAATATCCATCGCTAGCTCAAGTGAGCGTAATGCTTGAGCGTCCATCACGGACACCGCTTTTTGTGACGCCAAAAACGGTTTGGTACGGCAAGGGGCGATATCTAACGCATCTAAATGTTGTTTGATGTAGTTCAGCAAACATTGCGGTGAATCTTGCAACTCTAGCTGCCATAACCCTTGTTGAAAGCGCACATCAAACGCCGTGTTGAGCCAATCAAACCATTCGCATTGGTTAATTGCAGCTACTTGGGGTGCATCACTAAACCGTGATTCAATGGCATACAAACCCTCTGGGCGAAAGGTGATGCCGATACGCTTGATAGGAGCTGTATCTTCCAACAACAGCAAGTGTTCGTTAGCCGTTAATAAGTGGCAGCCTTTGCCAGCAAGCGTTGTGTCTCCCGTGTCGTAGCTGTAGCCTTGCTCTGATGGCGTAAAGAGTAAATGAGCACGCGGGTTTGGAATAAGGTGCGGCTTGGGGTCAATGACTTCACCCTCTGGCACTTCCAAGTACCAAATTTGATGAATGAGCCATTCGTACTCTGACAGAGACTGTTTCCAAGCTATCATGATTGTCCTAGTGGTTAGTAAAGATAATGAGCGCAACGTATTTGCCTAAACACCTGCTCGTTGAGTGTGACTGATTGACGCTCATCTCGCCACGCATTTCTCACCCTGATCCCTTGCAAGCTTGTTGGATTGCGGTAGGCTTTGAGCAGAGAATACAAGCTGAAAAGAACAAGGAAATACCACGATGCGCGTCGACTACCACCAACGACTGGTTCCTGTGATTCGTTATTTAGAACAACACTTTAATGAACCGCTCAACCTACCAGAAGTGGCCGCGCTGGCGAACCTTTCCCCTTATCACTTTCATCGCACCTTCAAAGCCGTGCAAGGCGAAACATTGGCCGACTTCATTCGACGTTTGCGTCTAGAAGCCGCCGCCGATGACTTATTCAAATCCAAGCAACCGGTATTGAACATTGCCCTAGAGTACGGATTTTCTAGCTCACAGAGCTTAGCCAAAGCCTTCAAACAACATTATGGCGTCACGCCTACAGCCTTTCGTGACTGCGAAAACTACCAGCAATTTTCTGAATTAGCACGAAACAGCAAGATTGGACACACGTTGCGCAAGAATGGAAACGAAGTAACACCAAGCGATTCATATACTGGCTCTGAACTCACCAAATGGAGCACGACAATGGAAACGCAAAACTTTGAAAAAGCAAAACTGGCTTACATTCGTGTAAACGGCCCTTACGGCCAAGGCTATGAAGAGCCATCAGGTCGCTTGTATCAATGGGCAGGAATGAAAGGTTTGGCGGGCAATACCTGCATCTTTATCTACCACGACAACCCAGAAATCACGCCAGACGAGAAGTGTCGCACTGATATCTGCTTGATGGTGCCAGAAGATACGGAAGTTCCAAAAGGCATTGAGCTGCAAGACTTCCCCGGTGGTCAATATGCGGTGATGCGCCAGCACATTACTGACCCGAGCCAATACTCAAAAGCATGGGATGATGTCATGAGCAAGGTAATTGAATCCGGTATTGAGAACGACGACCGTCCTTGCTTTGAGCTTTACCACAGCTTCGACCCACAAACGCATCATGCAGACGTTAGCTTCTGCACCGCCATCAAATAAACCAAAAGCCTGCATCGTTGCAGGCTTTTTCATTTCTTACTCTGGTTGATTAAGTCCGTTCTTCCAAACGCTGTTTATCTTTTAATCCAACTACTTAGAACACGAATGAATACCTCAGTATTTTCGTGATCCTACTTCGCGTTTTGAGCACGCGCATTCATTCGCTCGGCTGAGTTGGGATTCATTTCACAGATTATTCATGAAGCGAACCTAGACTGAAAAAACTCCATCGACCCCGTTCGACCTACAACGCTAGGCACAATAAAAACTAGGTACTACAGCACCTCTAGGACATTCCATGAAGAAGAACTTACTTGCCATTGCTCTTGGTAGCGTGATTGCGCTGACTGCTGCCCCATACTCTATCGCGGCTAACGATGCTGCTGTCCAATCTTCCGCCGATTACTCACAGATCGTCACTAAACGCCAGGTTGTCGACCAACTTCTCAACGACGCAGTACAAGCATTCAAATCCCCTGCGCGTATCTCGCATGCGGGTTTTACCGCCAAAATGCCGAGCAACATGGAGATTGTTACCGACCGCTTACTAGAAGCATACAAACTCGAGCCGTACCGCACTGACCTACTGATTTCTGCGGCAAACGCACAGATCTACAACAAGAATGCAGACCGCGCGATTGAACTATTTGAACAAGCTCTTTCTGTCGCACCAGACGATGTGGATTTGCACGCTTACTTAGCGGTATGGCAACGCTTTGAGGGCAACCAAGCAGAATCAGCGAAACACATGGCGACGCTCATGAAGCTCAATGCAGGTAAAGCGGCAGATATCCAACGCATCTTCGACACCGTAGACCGCGTACTTGCAACGCCACTAAAAGAGAAAGCCGATAAAGGCAAACTGGATGACAAAGGCGCTATAGTCACGTTGGGATACGCGCTGAACCCAGATGGTTCAATGCATCAAATCTTGGTTGAGCGTCTGGAAACCACGCTAGCCATGGCGAAAGCAAGCCCAGACGCGTTGATCGTGTTGACGGGTGGTGTACCGAAGAACCACAAAACCGAAGGCAAATTAATGGCAGATTGGCTGATTGAAAAAGGCATCAGCAAAGATCGCATCATTGAAGAAAACTACGCCACCAGCACGGTAGGTAACGCCCTATTCAGCAGCTACGCATTGGCACGTCATAACATCAAGCACGCGACCATCATCAGCTCAGCGAGCCATGTGCGCCGTGGTCAAACCTTGTTTGAAATCGCAAGCTGGCAAACTGGCCCGCAAGACATCACTTTTGACACAGTGAGCTATCCAGACAAGCCACTGAAAGACTTAGCCAAAGCCAGCGATGGCGAATTGCTTGGTATCTACCGCGATGCACTGCGTACCTACGGTATGTGGAGCTACCGCTCTTACCCGCTAGAGTCGCGTTAAGTATTCTCGACTCATACCAATCAAAAAAAAGCCTGCGTACTTGCAGGCTTTCTTGTCTTTGTGCAGTGGTTGAAACCGCTTAAATCGCTTCGCCGTTTACCGTTACTGCCACATCAATGTTGCCACGAACTGCGTTTGAATATGGGCAAACTTGGTGTGCAATGCGCGTTAGCTCTAGTGCTTGTTCTTGTGGCATGTCTAGCTCTACCGCTAGGCTCACTGTTAGTGCAAAGCCACCGTTATCGTTCGGACCGATGCCCACTTGCGCTGTTACGGGTGCACTTTTCAGATTTACTTTACCTTCACGCGCTACGTGCAGAATCGCGTTAGAAAAACATGCTGAATAGCCCGCGGCAAACAGCTGTTCTGGGTTAGTTGCTGCGCCTGTGCCGCCCATTTCCTTCGGGTATGACAGCTCTAGATCGAGAAGACCGTCATCTGTTTTTACTTGACCATTACGACCAGCCAAAGCGGTAGCTTGAGTTTTGTATAGAGTAGTCATGCGAGTGTCCTTCTTAATTTAAGTTGTGCGCAATTTAATTGCTTGCAATCTTATATCGAAGTAAAGATCGTTTGCAACTATATTGTGCACAATTTATTTTATGACTTTCTTTCTCTGTGATCAGGTAGGCAACGCCAATGAGCCAGTGTTACACCGACAACACCATGACCGACGACGATAAACTCTTACTCGAAAACCAAGTTTGCTTCCCGCTCTACAGCGCAGCAAATGCAGTGATCCGAGCGTACCGCCCGTTATTGGACGAGCTTGATCTGACTTACTCGCAGTACTTAGTGATGATGGTACTGTGGGAGAAAGACGGTGCCAGCGTTAAAGAGTTGGGGTCACAACTGTATTTGGACTCAGGCACACTCACGCCGCTACTTAAACGCTTAGAAGCAAAAGGCTATGTAGAGCGTGGTCGCAGTGAAACCGATGAACGCGTTCGCGTACTCAACCTAACCGAGCAAGGTCGTGACCTTAAAGAACAAGCCAAGTCAGTGCCAAACGCCATGATGTGTAAAATCACCTTAGAGCTGGATGAAATGATCATGCTGAAGAAGTTGTGTGGCAAAGTGCTCGATAATCTGAGCTAACAAGATAGAAGCATCCGCTTCCACACTTCCTATTAGAAAGAGCCTGCCGAGATGCAGGCTCTTTCGATCTTAGCGAGAAGATCTACTCAAAGTAATCATCGGTATTCTCTATTGCAACTCTGCCTTAATCTTCAATAAAACCTATCAAAGCAAACTCACTTACATCGGATTTCCCTATCAAGTGAAATAGGAAATGGCTATCAATAGGATAGTTACAAGCGATTTTCCTTAAACACACTCCGATGAGAATATACTTTCCGAAAGCAACAACAGCTCAGCTTAAAACATTCAAAGGAAAGTAAATTATGATTAATACTCAAATCAAACCATTTGCAGCTACAGCGTACAAAAACGGCGAATTCGTTGAAGTAACAGAACAAGACGTTCTAGGTAAATGGGCAGTATTCTTCTTCTACCCAGCAGACTTTACGTTTGTATGTCCAACAGAACTGGGCGACCTAGCAGACCACTACGAAGAGCTACAAAAACGTGGCGTAGAAGTTTACTCAGTATCAACTGACACACACTTCACTCACAAAGCATGGCACGACAGCTCAGACACAATCGGTAAGATTCAGTACTACATGCTTGGCGACCAAACAGGCAACATCACAAACAACTTCGGTGTGATGCGTGAAGGTCAAGGTCTTGCAGACCGCGCTACGTTCCTAATCGACCCAGAAGGTACTATCCAAGCAATGGAAATCACTGCTGAAGGTATCGGTCGTGACGCAGAAGACCTACTACGCAAAGTGAAAGCAGCTCAATACGTAGCAGCTCACCCAGGCGAAGTTTGCCCAGCTAAATGGAAAGAAGGTGAAGAGACACTAGCTCCATCACTAGACCTAGTTGGCAAAATCTAAGCCACTGAAATTTAAGTTCTAATCAGTTCCCGATTTCCTTTTTCTGATTAGAACTGAATTAGAGAGCACTTCAGGTTAGATACCTTGACGACCTTCTGCCTGATTTGCTCTCTCCCCCTCAGGTTTTATCTACAGTAACCACTTTTTATTACCTATCTGAATAAGTAGGTGTGCAGTAATTGCGTAGAAAAAATCGTTTAGAACCAGGCATAGATTTTCGATAGCTAGTTACTCTAACTACAAAATCTATAACGCAGTTATCAACGATTTTAGCTAGCAAGAATGAACAAATACTTGTTTTGATTGGTAACTATTTAATTAAGGTAGTAACAACTATGTTAGACCAAGCGATCCAACAACAACTCAAACAATATCTGGCTAATGTAAAAGAAGAAGTTCGTTTAGTGGTTAGTCTAGATGAAAGCAAAGCATCGAATGACATTTTGTCTCTAGCGAACCAAATCGCAGAGATGAGCGACCTAATCACCGTTGAACGTGACGACAACGCAAGCGCACGTAAACCAGTGATGGCGGTAACTAACCCAGCAAAAGGCACAGCACTACGCTTTGCAGGCTTGCCAATGGGTCACGAATTTACCTCTCTAGTATTGGCACTGCTTCACTCTGGCGGCCACCCAATCAAACTAGAACCAGAAGTGATTGAGCAAATCGCAGCACTAGACAAAGATCTAGACGTAGAAATCTTCATTTCACTGTCGTGTCAAAACTGTCCGGACGTGGTTCAAGCGTTCAACATGATGGCGGCGATCAACCCGAAAATAAAAGCAACCATGATCGACGGTGGTTTGTTCCAAGATGAAGTGAAACAACGCGACATCATGGCAGTACCAAGTGTATTCGTGAACGGTGAGCTATTCGGTCAAGGCCGTATGTCTCTGACTGAAATCCTAAACAAAGTGGATGACGGCGCGAGCGAGAAAGCGGCGAAAGCACTGAGCGAAAAAGACCCATACGACGTGCTTGTTGTCGGCGGTGGTCCTGGTGGTAGCGCAGCTGCACTATACGCCGCTCGTAAAGGTATTCGTACTGGCGTTGTTGCTAAGCGTTTTGGTGGTCAGGTTATGGACACCATGGCAATCGAGAACTTCATTTCGGTGAAACGCACTGAAGGTCCAAAACTAGCAACTGACCTAGCAGAACACCTAAAAGAATACGACGTAGACGTCGTGACTGAGCAACAAGCTGAGAAGCTAATGGGCGCAGCACACACAGAAGATGGTTTGATTCACATCCAACTTGAAAGCGGCGCAACGCTGAAGAGTAAGAGTGTCATCTTAAGCCCTGGTGCACGCTGGCGTGAAATGAACGTTCCGGGTGAGCAAGAGTACCGCAACAAAGGTGTCGCGTACTGTCCACACTGTGACGGCCCACTGTTCAAAGGCAAGAAAACCGCAGTTATCGGTGGTGGTAACTCAGGCATCGAAGCTGCTATCGACCTTGCTGGTATTGTAGAACATGTAACGGTTCTTGAATTTGCAGACGTACTTCGTGCAGACCAAGTGCTTATCGACAAAGCGAACTCACTACCAAACGTAGACATCATCACGATGGCGCAAACAACAGAAGTAGTGGGTGACGGTACTCGCGTAACAAGCTTGAAGTACAAAGATCGCAACACAGACGAAATCAAAGAGATTGAACTGTCAGGTATCTTTGTTCAAATCGGTCTAGTACCAAACACAGAATGGCTAAAAGATTCAGAAGTAGCCCTATCTGAGCGCGGTGAGATTGAAGTCGGTAGCCGTGGCGATACTAGCCTAGAAGGTGTGTTCGCAGCGGGTGACGCAACAACCGTTCCTTACAAACAGATCATCATTGCGATGGGTGAAGGTGCAAAAGCAAGCTTAGGCGCATTTGACTACCTAATCCGTAAGCAAGGTTAATCTCCAATTTCTTGAGCACAAAGCGCACGGTGCTGTGTTTTCTTCCCCGGAAAACCAATCGGGGCACCGTGACAGCGATGAGTAACAAGAAATACAATCAAAAAACCTAGAAGCCCAAAGACTTTGCCAGCAGATATTAACTGCTGGCTTTTTTGGTTTTTTTTTTTGGGGGGGGGGAAACAAATTATTACTAGAAATAACAGAGTAAAATAAAGCTGCCGAAATACACTTAGGGTGAAACATTGCGGGCTTTAACTCGTTTCTACTGCTTCAAATATCAGACCTTTTAGCTGACAACGATGGTAAATTTCATACAAACCACCTAATTCATCATTGCAGTAAACACCGCTTCCGTTATTTTCAATCCTGAACAAGCCTCCGGATTTGATTGATTTACTACTCAACACTAATTTTTTAAACCGCTTTACACGACTTGGCTTACCATTAGCTCTTACATTTAACACAGTGCGATCCTTATCAATGGCATCGCAAGTTTTGAGTATGTTTATGGCATACCAACGCTCGCCAGCGACGCGTAATGGCAAAAACTCACAACTGGAATCAAGAGCTTCGTTTATTTGATTATATGCGGACTCAGAACAAGCAAACTCGCCTGCACGCCAGATTGCAAAATCAGGTTTTGTTGTAAGCATGTGGTTATCACTCACCCACTCCAAATCAATAATCATCCAAGTATCAGCGACACGCTCACCATATAACTCCCGCAAATCGCCATCCGAGTATTGTATAGAAATCTCTAGTTGAGTTTCTTGTAACAAAGGGAAATTCTCAACATCATGATTAAGTGTAAAAACCTTCATCTTTTGCTTACTTAAATCAAACGGTTAACTGGAAGTCCCCATCATGTAACATCTTTCCAATCTTGCACAAGGTTTCAATGATTTCTGTGTGAGCCAACTCTTCAGTGTCAGCGGCCTGACCTTTATACATGGCGTCTACAAATAAAATCAAAAAAGCCCTTTACCTAAACTTAACTTGAGGTTTTAGCATATTCATCGTTGGCTAGAAAATGACAAAAAGGAGCACATCATGATCCAACTAGAACATATTAACTTAGTCGTGAAAGATATCCCTGAAATGCTGAAGTTTTACCAAACTGCATTTCCACATTGGTACGTGCGTGATGAAGGTAAAGGCGAATGGAGTGGCAAACCAAGAAACTGGCTACATTTTGGCGACGAGTATCAATACATAGCCATGAGTGACCATGGCGAAGGAGAAAACCGCGAGTTGAGCGGGCACCAAGTTGGGCTAGCGCATTTTGCTTATGTGACCAACAACGTCGATGCAATCATCAAAAGACTAACCGATGCAGGTTATCCGATTGCCCAACCTGGTGCTGATGAACCATACCGCAAAAATGTGTATTTTGTTGACCCTGCCGGTTTTGAGATTGAATTTGTTGAATACCTGGCGGATGACCCAAAACTTCGTAACCTGACAAGCTAAAAGAGATGTAAATAATAAAACGCCAGCAGATAGTGACTGCTGGCGTTTTATTTTATCTATCAGGCTTCTTTATCGCATTAGCGCTGTTTGGCAAAAACCTGAGTCCAGTAATATCCGTAGCGTGCAGAGTGATTTTCGACAAGCGACGCGCCCATCTGATCAAAATCCGCACTCATGATATTAAGGCAGTGACCTTCACTCGATAACCAAGCATTAATGACGGCGTTAATGCTGCTTTGCCCTACGGCGACATTCTCACCAATGGCGCTCCAAGCATAACCCGTTGCGTTAACTCGATCTGACATTTTGCTGCCATCAGAGCCTGTGTGGCTCATGAAATCGCTGTTCGCCATATCGCTTGAATGTCGATAAGCGGCGCTTTCCAAATCGTAGCTCCAAGTCAGGGCCCCAACAGGTGGCATGGTGGTTGCGCCACACTGTTGTGTAGTAGAGCGGGCGCTGTTGACCGCTGCAAGCATCTGCTCGGCAAATGTGCCTTGTGACGATGTGGAACCTGTGTTTTGTGAGCCGCTTTCTGCTGGGGCTGACGACTCCCCGTCGCCGCCACATGCGCTGAGAAGTAGAGCCAAAACTGGCGCTAAGATCTTAGTTGGCATTGTCTTTCCTTTATGAGTGACGAAGAGCAAACTGCGCTTTTCGATAATAACGCCCAATAACCTAACAAAAACCAATAAAAGCACCATATGGCTTGGGGTGTTTTAACCAAAGACTCACATGAAGTTTTCAATCACCTTGGTTCGGTTGGTAAATCGGCAACGTTTCAGCCCACGTATGGAATGGCGTTTCATCCATATCCTGTATTGCTTGAGTGATAAAATCGATGAACACCCTCACTCGGGCAGGCACATATTCCCGGTTAGCATAGAGAAGATACACGCCATTTCCTGCTTGACGCATGCTCGGAAATATCGGCACTAAACGCCCTGCTTTGAGCCAATCTCTCGCGATAAAGTGAGGAATCTGAGTTAACCCTAAGCCTTCTGCGCAAAGCTCTGCCATCGATTCGCCGTCGTTTACAATAAAATTTCTCTCGGGGTTATACTCACTTGCACCGTCTGGTTCTGGCATCCGAATCGGCAACAGTTTCCCCGTTTGTTTAAAACGAAAACGAACCCAAGAATGGTCATTGAATACACCCGGGCCACTCGGAACACCATGGCGCGCTAAGTACTCCTGACTGGCACAAATGATAAAATCGATAGGGCTGAGCTGACGCACAATCAATTGACTATCGTGAACGACACCAGAGCGAATCGACACATCAATACCTTGCTCAATAATATCAACGTAGGCGTCATCGTAATGAATATCGATAGTGATGTTAGGGTAGCGGCGGCAAAACTCTTTTAATAAAGGACGAATATAGAGGCGACCGTACGAGACTGGCACATTAATCTTAAGCTGCCCTGAAAGCGCATCATTGTGACTTTTTAATGAATCCTCACATGCCGCCAGCTCTTCCAGTACAAACCTAGCAGTATTTGCGTACCGACGACCAGCTTCTGTCAGGCGGCTCTGTCGCGTAGAACGTTGAAAAAGCTGTATACCCAAATCGCTTTCAAGACGATGTATGGCTTTACTCACGGTCGAAGGGTCAGTGCCATACACTTTGGCAGCCGCAGCAAAACTACCGCCATCTAAAGTGGCAATAAAAAATCGTAGGGACCGTATCTTATCCATATAACCAATGAACTCTATTCATGAATTTTATTCACTTTAGTAAAGACAAAGTGGCTCTTCAATCACTAATTAGCCTAAATATAATGAACCTCAATAACTTGATGCTCTGTTAACGAGGAAAAAACCATGGGTAAAAACGGATTGAAGAATGCACTACAACTATTGATAGCAACACTAGTCCTATTCTTTGGGATGCTTCAAACAGCACATGCCGCAGATAAACGAATTGGTATTCTGGTTTACGATGGCGTACTGACCTCTGATGTTACTGCGCCTTTAGAGGTCTTTGGCGTCGCAAGTCGTCTCACTTGGTTTAGTGATTATGACGTGCTCACCATTTCCGTCTCAGATCAGAAAACCATCACCACTGAAGAAGGATTAAAAATTGGTGTGGATGCTTGGATTGGTGATCTGCCGGAACTCGACGTATTGGTTTTAACATCCAGCTATGACATGGATGCACTAATCGAAAATAAAGATCTCATTCACTTTATTAGAACTACCTCAAAGGCGGCAGATTGGATGGCAAGTAATTGCTCTGGCGCGTATTTGTTAGCCGAAGCTGGCCTTTTAAACGGTAAAAAAGCAACAACTTGGGCCGGAGGTGAAAACGGCTTTCAAAGAGATTACCCAGCAGTCAAAGTACAAGTCGACCAGAATTTTGTCATTGATGATGGCGTTATCACTTCGAACGGTAGCCTAGTTAGCTATCAAGCTGCTCTTAAGCTACTTCACCTTATGACTTCAGAGTCTAAAGCTCAGGAAGTCGCAGATGCCATCCAGTACTCACGCTTTTCCAACCAACCATTTTAAGCGTGTAAGAAAGAAATCAGAGTCACCCTTCGATATTTGGAAGGTTAACTCTTCGAATTTGTCTTCCTAATCGAACAACCCTTTTTATCACTGTAAAAGCGATAAAAAGGGTTGTCGTTCATCTGGCAGACACAACGTGCTCTCCAAACTTTTTATCTTAATGCTATGGAAAAACATAAACGTTACGAAGCACTGACGAAAGATCGATACCAAGAGATCTACCGTCTCGCGTATTGGTTATGCAAAGATCACCACCTTGCTCAAGATTTAGCGCAAGAAACCTTTCTGAAAGCGTGGCGATTCTTTGATAAATTAAATGACCCCAACGCCGCGAAGTCTTGGCTCATTACTATTTTGCGTCGTGAGAATGCTCGGCGCTTTGATAGAAAACAGTACGACTTTGTCGACATTGATGAGTGTGCAATACAGACAAAAACCTACCCTGGCAGTGACTACGACATGGCCCAAGATTGGCTTCAAAAACAAATGATGATTCTCGAACCCAAATACCGAGAGCCGTTGCTCTTGAGCTTAGTGGCTGGGTTGAATCATGATGAAATTGCCCAAGCCTTGAGGCTCAACCACAACACAGTGGCGACTCGATTATTCAGAGCGCGTAATCAGATCATCGCACAGAAGGAGAGTCATTAAGACACAAAAAGTAGTCAATCATGTAAACTAACTGGCTATGCTCCGGTCTATTTCATAAGTCGTTACACAACTCGACGCTTTAACGCTTTACATCAAGCGCGACTAGATGAACACTTCTTGTCAAAGTACAATAACAGCCGACATAGAGTAGAGTCAGTAAAACATTATGAGTAACACGACGGCGAAAAAGCCGAATCCCTTATTTGAAATCCTTTTCAACGTATTTATCCCTTCCTTCATTTTGATGAAGTTTAGTGGCGATGAGCATCTAGGGACAGCAATGGCGCTGGTTGTCGCTTTGCTATTTCCTATCATTTATGGCGGTATGGACCTTGTCCGTAACAAGAAATTTAACTTTATTTCTGCTCTGGGCTTTATCAGTGTTCTACTAACTGGTGGCATCGGCTTGTTAGAGCTTGATACACGCTGGTTAGCACTAAAAGAAGCCCTGATTCCTGGCCTGATCGGTTTAGCGGTTTTGGGTTCAACGTTTACCCGCTACCCGCTGATGCAGAAGTTAGTACTGAATGACACTGTGTTGAACCTCGCGTTGATTAACCAACGTTTAAAAGAAAATGGTAAAACCGATGCGTTCGAACGTTGCCTTATGTCTTCTAACTACCTGTTTGCAAGTACTTTTGCGTTCTCATCTGCAATGAACTACTTCCTTGCGACTTGGATTGTGACTAGCCCTTCTGGTACTGCTGCCTTTAACGAAGAGTTAGGAAAAATGACGCTGTACAGTTACCCAATGATTGCCATCCCAAGTATGTTGATGATGTTCGGTATTTTTTATTACATTTGGCGTCAAGTACGTGCGATGACATCGCTCGAAACAGAGCAAATCTTCCATCTAAAATAGCCCTATCATTACAAATAAACCCATAAAAAAGGGAGGATTTTATCCTCCCTTTTCTCAACAGGCCCACTGTAATTCACAGCGTCAAAATGATTTTTCCTGACACTGCTGACGAGCGTCGCTCAACCATTTCAATCGCTGTTTGAAAGTCCTCTAACGACAGATCATATGCAACGTTTAACTTTATGTCGCTGCTAATAAAGTGTTCTAACATTTCAGCGAACACCGTCTTTCTCCCGCCTTTACCTACCGATTCTTCCCAATACCGCAAAAAGAATGTACTAAAGTCGATGTTGTTGGCCTTCATCGATTCAAAAAACTCAGGCGTATAAGGCGTTAACGACAATGTTCCGTAGTTGATGTATTGGCCGTTTTCTTTCAAGGTACGAATGAGATCCGTGCCAGCCTCACCGCCTATCGCATCCAAAGCGACCGTTGGTTGTGGCAGTTGGCGCGTTTGCAGCTGCGCGTGTAAGTCTTGTTTTGCGTCCAACACTGGAATCGTATCGTACGGATACTTTTCTGGCTTTGAAGTCACAGCAATCAGTGTAAAACCCAGTGAGTGAGCAAGCTGGGCGAATATCTTACCGATCGCTGACCCTGCCGCATTGATGATCACCACATCGCCTTTGTTCAACTTCGCCACTTTAGTGGTGATAACCCACGCGGTTAGCGCGTTGATGTACAATTGGCAGGCATAGCCGTTCTCCAAACTCTCAGGTAGCGGAAAAAGATTCTCAGGCGAGGCATCTATGTAGTATTGCCAAGTACCACTCATCGCCACCAACACCTTTTGCCCAACTTGAAGGCCAGTTTGACCAACTGCACTGACTTCCACCACACGCCCAACCGCTTCAAATCCCGGCACGCGAGGTGGTACGTGAACGCGGCGGTATTGCCCAACACCATGAATGGAAAGCAAGTCACTTGGGTTAATATTGGTGGCTTCCAGTCGCACCCGAACCTTGCCCTGAGCAAGCGGTTTGAGGGGCTCTTTTTCCAACGACAGCGACGTTTTGGGTTGACCAAAACAGAATTGATTCACTCGAGTATTTATCGTTGGTGCCATTGTTATTCATACCATGTAATTGAAATTCAAAAAGGAAGTTTCGCGACTTCTACTCAAAAGCATTAAGTGAAGTCGAAGCTCTGTATTTCTACCTGCGCGATGCGCCGTTCACTCTAAACTGTTGTGGCGTCATATCAAAATAGGCTTTAAATGCTTTGATGTAGGATGAGTCATTTTGATAACCCACTAGGTCTGCAATGGCTTGGATTGGCAACGATTCATCTAACAAAGAAAGCGAGTAAATTAGCCGAATTTGTTGCCGCCAAAGTAGAAATGAAGTGTTGAATTCCTTGGCGAACAGCCGTGATAAAGTACGCTCAGACGCCCCAATTTTCTCCCCCCACTCTTTTAGCGAACAGCTCAACGCTGGCTCGTCAGTCAGTCGCTCGAAAATCAGTTTTAGTCGTCTGTCTTGTGGCAGCAATAACTGAAATGTCTGCACGTTGCGTTTCAAAATTTGATCATGCAGCACCGCCAGTAAATGCAACACTTCTTCGTGGCTTGTCTCACCTTCACACAGTCTGCGGATCTCTTGTAAAAGCGCATTTAAAAACGACGTTAAAGCAATGGTTCTCACTTGTGGCTCGTACGTCGCACCAAACTCAGGGTTGAGGTAAATGCCAACAAATATCGTATTGCTTAGAGCAATCGACTCGTGTTGAACACCCGCAGGAACAAATAACGCAGAGGTGTGTGGAACCAAGTGCTGATAATGCTCCGTTTGTGTTTGCAATAACCCTTTGATAGGAAAGATGATTTGATGCCAAGTGTGTTGATGCAGCGCATCAATGTAACCTTTTGGCATGTCGATGGTTTTCACTAAAACAGGAGAATGGGGGTTCGCGGCCATCGTCTCATTGGAGGTGACGACGCCTGACTTCGAATCAATTTGGCGAGTTAGCATTGTTAGTTGTCTTTTCATCCCTACACCGACACAAGTTTACTAGGCTATCATGCTCCGCATCGCGAATGAAGATAAACACTTTATCTCTCATTCAAATAATAAGGAGGTTATATGAAGAAAATCGGCGTCGTAAAAGCTGTGCTAGCAGGGAAAACCGTCCCTTATGCTCATGGAGTGCAAAGCGCAATCAACAAACAAGTGCTACCTGAGCGCCAGCACGCAACAGAGCTTGGCTTTACCAGTGATGAGCAAGGTGATCCGCGCTTTCATGGTGGCATTCAAAAAGCGCTTCATATTTACCCAAGCGAGCACTACCCAATCTGGCAACAAGAATTAGGCAAAAGACCAATTTTCCAATCCGCCGGCGGCTTTGGCGAAAACATCAGCTCCGAAGGCGTCACCGAATCCACGATTTGCTTGAAAGATAAAATTCGCATCGGCTCAAAACTACTGGAAGTGTCGCAAGGTCGCATGCCTTGTTGGAAACTTAACGTACGTTTTGACCAACACGACATGGCGAGAAGACTGCAAGATACGCTTCGAACAGGCTGGTATTTCCGAGTGTTGGAAGAAGGCGATATCGGTGCAGGTGACGAGATTATTCTGTGCGAAAGACCTTATCCAGAATGGCCACTGGCTCGCATCATGGGCGCGGTTTTCACTGGCTGTTTAGATAGAAAAGAACTCACTAAGCTGTCTGAGCTGCCGTTAGTCGAGTCTTGGGGCAAGTTGGTCGAGCGCCGCCTAGAAACTGGCGAAGTTGAAGATTGGGAAATGCGCTTGGTTGGCCCAACTGTGGGTTAACACCCCAAAGTAAAATTTAAGCCACGCTCTGAACCGACTATGCCGTCAGAGCGTGTTTTTTTGGTTTACTTCGCACTCGGGGCTGGGCGTTTCGACTTACCTTGGAACTGCTTAATGCTCTTCTTAGCATTAGTTCGGCGGTTGGCTTTTTTATCGCGTGGCGCGCGTTTGCTCTCGCCAGTTGATGGCTTATCCGTTACTGGAAAACCTGCCAGATCTTGCACTGGTAATGCACGTTGAGTCAGGTGACGAATCGCGCTTAGTGCGTCCATTTCACCATGACAAACCAATGACATCGCGACACCTTGTTCGCCTGCGCGAGCGGTACGTCCTACTCGGTGAACATAGGTTTCTGCATACATTGGCAGTTCAAAGTTGATCACTACAGGTAATTGCTCAATGTGAATGCCACGCGCTAGTAGATCGGTGGCAATCAACACCTGAATTTGCCCAGATTTAAACTGCGCCAGTGCTTCTTCTCGCTCATCTTGACTCTTATTGCCATGCAACGCATTGGTTGAGATGCCCGCTTTATTCAGCTTCTTCGCTAAGCCATCGGCGTTCTCTTTCGCACCAATAAAGACTAATGCCTTAGTCCACGCGTTTTTTTGAATCAGTTCAATCAATGCCTTGGTTTTACTGCCTTTGTTGACGAGGTACAGCGTTTCAGCAATATCTTGGTTGGTGCTGTTTTCTTGATGCGCTGCAACTTGCTTTGGTGCCTGCATAAGCAGCTTCGCTTTACCCTTCAACTCATCTGAAAACGTTGCCGAGAACATTGCGGTTTGACGCTGGTTTGAAATCAGCCCCGCAATATTTTGCACGTCAGGCCAAAAGCCCATATCCAACAGACGATCCGCCTCATCCAACACTAGGTAATGGATATTGCTTAAGTCTAAACCGTTGTTTGCCAGATCAACCAAACGACCTGTCGTCGCGACAAGGATATGAGGATTTGTCGCTAGCGCCTGCTGTTGTTGCTCTTTATCAACGCCGCCACACAAACACACTGCGTTGAGTTCAAGAACTTGACCAACTTGGTTAATTGCTTCACTCACTTGCATTGCCAGCTCACGAGTTGGCACAAGAATCAGCGCTTTTTGCTCTGGATTGACACCCAGCTTTTCCAACAAAGGCAAACCATAAGCAAGGGTTTTGCCGCTGCCTGTATTTGCCAAAGCCAATAGATCTTGACCAGCCAACAGCTCAGGAATGGCCAACGCTTGAATATCGGTCGGTTTCTTGAAGTCTTTTGGCAGGGCGTGAATCAGCTCAGAACTCAATGAGAGAGTAGAAAATGGCATCAGCGAAACCTTGTACTTTTGGTTGAAGAGGCAATAAAAACAATGAAGATGCGGTAAAACGCAGGCGCGGACTTTACCACAATCTGCTAGGTGAACCATCCTATTTTAGGCGCTTAAACCAAGCGTCGCCTACGCAAATCTTCAGAAAACTAAAAAGCGCAAAAAAGCCGTTAGTCTGTACTGCCACAGAGCTAACGGCTAAAAACCCTTGAAGAGAACGCTTCGTCAGCCTTTCACTGCGGCTGAAAAGAAATGTGCAGTTTATTAAAGCACAGCTTTACGATTCGGTAAGAACACTTCACCCAACATGCAACGAACCGAACCACCACCAATAGATTCTATGGTAGAAACGTCGAATGGCAGCAATTTACCGTGCGTTGCCAATTGGTTTCTTTGTGCTGGTGAGAATGCATCGTACGCCGATTGCGACATCGCAATCACCTTGTCGCCGTTGATCGTTTCCAGTTGCAGAATGTTACCGCAGAACTGGTTCATCTGTTCAAGCGAAATTGAGATGACTTGCTTGTCTTTGGCGAGTGACTTCATTACAAAACGACGCTCAAATTCTGGGATCACTTCGTCACAAATCACGCAAAACTGTTCGCCAACCGCCATCATCACATTGGTGTGATAAATCGGCGCACCAGACGGCAAACGAGTTTGGAAAGAAATCACTCGTTCATAGCCAATACGATCGGCGTAATCTTCTAAAACCAGACGATCACAACGTTGTGAGAGTGCGGCATAGACCGTTTTATTTAGGTGGTCAAACACCATCACACCCGTGCTTTCTAAATACGCTTGCTCGTCAAGATATTCAGTTAGACTGCTGCGTCGATGAACTTCTCGCCCTGCTTGCGCTAGTGCTGCCACAAGCGCATCGGGACGTACTTCTTTTTGACGGTTTTCACAGGCCATTGGAAAGGTGTACAACGTGCCATCTGGCGTAGTGCTAAACCAATTGTTTGGAAATACCGCGTCTGGCGTCGCAACATCTGAAGTTGGATAATCAAACTCAACAACTTGAACGCCCTCTTGACGCAGCGTTGCAACCATACTCGCGAACTCGGCCATTACTCGACGTGAGACTTCTTCTTGGCTGAGTGACACTTTATGTTGGAACTCATTATCTTGTGCGGTTTCTTCATTAAAACGAAACTCTTTCGGTGGCACCATCACTACGCAGTTTGCGGTTTGGCGCTGAGCACTTTGCGTGCTTTCTTCTTTCCCATTAGCAAATTGGGTCACTGATTCGTGTAATAGCATCCAATATATTCCTTATCACTAGAATGAGGAGATTGTAAATTTATTGTTAACTTCAGTTTTGCTGTTTTGACAATTAATTTAATTGCACAAAAGTGTTTTTTGCTGCATTAAGTTTATTTTTCCCTAAATTTTATTGTCACTTTGCAGGTTTAAGATTTTATGGCACCGTGATGAACATGATAAGAATTCATCATAAGAATCAGAACCATAGACAATCACACTCATAACCAACTAGTTACATTTAAGACACAATCGGTTAGACTATTTTTTCGCCCCTCTCGTCAATCGGTCTGCTTTATCGAGGAGCAGGCAAAAAACTCTCATACACGCGGTTTCGTCCAAAGCAGCGTGAATCGATGGATTTAGCCACCCCAAATGGCACTGTTTTAACTTTAGGATGAGTTATGTTTAAACGATTTGAAGGCTTTACAGAGCCGTTCCCCAAATCTACACCGGATCAGCCTCCTTCAGGGATGTTCGCTTTTCTGCGTTATTACACTCGTGGTTATGAAAAGCCTTTGATCATCATGTCTTTGATGGCCACAATTGTGGCTGTTGTTGAGGTAATGTTGTTTGGCGCCATGGGACAATTGGTTGATTGGTTGTCTACCAGCAATCCAGAAACGTTCTTACAAGACAACAAATCGGATTTGATTTTCTACGGAGCCTTATTGCTGGTTGTCATGCCTATATTGGTGATCTTGTACTCGTTGCTCGTTCATCAAACGTTATTGGGCAACTACCCAATGTCTATCCGCTGGCTTGCACACCGGTATTTGCTCAATCAAAGCTTGAACTTCTATCAAGATGATTTTGCAGGTCGAGTCGCGACGAAAGTCATGCAAACCTCATTAGCTGTGCGCGAAACCGTGATGAAAGCTATGGATGTGTTTGTTTACGTTACGGTTTACTTCACCAGCATGATCATTATGTTAGCGACGGCAGACTGGCGTTTGATGATCCCAATGATTGTCTGGCTACTCGCTTACATCGCTATCCAAATCTATTTTGTCCCTAAGCTCAAAGACGTCGCTTCAGCACAGGCCGATGCACGTTCGACAATGACAGGGCGCATCGTCGACAGTTATACCAATATTCAAACCGTCAAACTGTTTTCTCATAGCCAGCGCGAAACCCAATATGCCGAGCAAGGCATGAAAGGATTTTTGAATACGGTCTATCGTCAAATGCGCCTAGTGACCGGCTTCGACGTCGCTGTAGAGATCTCAAACTATATTTTGGTCTTTTCCGTTGCTGCTTTATCTATTTACCTGTGGTTGGATAGTGCCATTAGCGTTGGCGCGATTGCGATTGCTGTTAGTCTTGCATTACGCGTAAATGGTATGTCGATGTGGATAATGTGGGAAGTTGGCGCCCTCTTTGAAAACATGGGAACCGTTGTCGATGGAATGAAAACACTCTCTAAGCCTATTGATATTAAAGATAAACCAGGTGCAAAAGACTTGGTTGTCACTGAAGGAGGCATTCACTTTGATAACGTCAGCTTCCATTACGGTGAGAACAAAGGCGTAATTAGCCATCTCGATCTCAACATCAAACCAGGAGAGAAAGTAGGCTTGGTTGGGCGCTCCGGCGCCGGAAAATCGACTTTGGTGAACTTGTTACTTCGTTTCCACGATGTCGAAGACGGCAGCATTAAGATCGATGGACAGAACATCTCAGAAGTCACACAAGACTCTTTGCGTTCAAAGATCGGTATGGTGACCCAAGATACTTCTCTGCTACACCGTTCAATTCGAGACAATATTTTGTATGGCAATCCAGATGCGACAGAAGAAGATTTGCTGAAAGCCACTAAGCAAGCGCATGCCCATGAGTTTATCGAAACTCTGACCGACCCATTTGGTAATGTCGGATACGATGCGCAAGTTGGTGAACGTGGTGTGAAACTGTCTGGCGGCCAACGTCAGCGTATCGCAATATCTCGTGTGCTACTCAAAGATGCACCATTGCTGGTATTGGATGAAGCAACATCGGCTCTAGATTCAGAAGTCGAAGCAGCGATTCAGGAAAGCTTGAATGAATTAATGCAAGGGAAAACGGTTATTGCTATCGCTCACCGATTATCGACCATCGCACAAATGGATCGCCTCATCGTGCTAGATAAAGGCAGCATCGTTGAACAAGGTTCTCATCAAGAACTCATTGCGAATAACGGCATTTACGCCCAGCTTTGGGCGCATCAAACTGGCGGATTTATCGCTGAAGAACTAGACAATCAACACGCTTCTTAACGAGTGATAAGCTCAATAAAAACGGCGCTTTAAGCGCCGTTTTTTATTTAAATCCATGGCTAGATGCTCATATAGCCATTGTGGTTTCTCATATATGAAACACTCTCCATGATAAAGCTCACACTTTTTCTGCTAATATACCGCCTCGTTGCGTATCCATTGCAATGAACACAATACAGAGTATTGAGCCGTCTTCATTTGTCATTTCACTTTTTGAGAAACAGCTATACTCAATAGATGGCTTAGTTATTATATTAACAATAAGGTAATTAGCTTATGTGTAAATGTGGTTCAATGCAGATCGTACAACTCAAACCAAGTTGGGCTGACAAGCTATTTGGCTACTCAGAAAGATGGAAATGCCAACTTTGTTGTAAGATCTACCGCATCTAAAATTAAAAATAGAATCTTAGTTTTTCTAAGAAAAAGCAGTGGCCCGACAATGATTGTCGGGTTTTGTTTTTCCGAGCATTCATTTTTTTCCCTTCGCTACAAGACTACTCATCACGGCAAAACCTAGCATCTTAATGTGACTTAGGTATAGAATCAGGCCCACTTATTCTTTCCGATATTCATATATAACTGGTCACTATGAACAAAAGTTTGCTAACGAATGTCCTCGCTATCGCTTTGATGGCTGGAGGTCATCAATTACAAAACGACTATCTTTGGTATGCAGGGCTGTTTGCGTTCTCAGGCGCCATCACCAACTGGCTTGCCATCCATATGCTGTTTGAGAAAGTGCCTGGATTATACGGTTCTGGCGTGATCCCCGCGCGATTTGAAGAGTTTAAACTGGCTATCAAAAACCTGATGATGGAACAGTTTTTTACTGAAGCGAACATTGACCGATTCTTGAATAAAGAAATGGCGGGCGGTGTGAACATCGATCTTCAACCAGTAATTGAGAAAGTAGATTTAAATCCAGCATTTGATTCCCTAGTGGAAGTAATTGAAGGCTCTCAGTTTGGTGGCATGCTAGCGATGTTTGGCGGCTCGGAAGCGCTACAACCCATGCGCCAACCTTTCGTCGAAAAGATGCAAGAATCCATCATTGAGTTGAGCAAGAGCGATAACATCAAAGAAGCACTGAAAGAGCAATTCGAATCTCCTGCAATGATGGATGAGATAAAGCAGAACATTGAAGGTATCATCGATCAACGTTTAAGCGAATTAACACCGGCATTAGTTAAAGAAATGGTGCAAAAGATGATTAAACAACACCTTGGCTGGCTAGTCGTTTGGGGCGGTGTTTTTGGTGGTTTAATTGGCGTTATCAGCACCTTTATCGGGGCATAATCGCTCACCGATTTATTAAAAAGGAGCTTCGGCTCCTTTTTTAATCGTGAAAAAGTAATATACCAAGCCACGCTAAATAAGGAGGCTCAACACATGCCTCGCCTAACCAAGGAGCTCGGGATTAACACCAAATCCCGTTTTATGTTCTTCTATGACCACTTCACTACGAGTTTGAATCACGCCCGGAAGCGTGCCTAACTTGCTCGACATAAACTCCTGATACGCTTTCATGCTCTTAACACGAACTTTTATCATGGTATCGAAATCTCCAGAGAGCGAGTAGCACTCTTCAATTTCAGGCATCAATTCCACCGCTTTCGCAAACTTTTCAAAAATAGAAAAACTGGTTTGGTCTAAACGAATATGGATGAATACTTGCACATCCAGCCCCAACTTTTCCGCATTCAACTCCGCATGATAACCATTGATATACCCTTCTTTTTCTAGCCGCTTTACACGATCAGAACATGGAGAAGTCGTTAAGTTAATCAGCTTTGCTAGTTCTACAACTGGAATTCTGCCTCTCGAATGAAGCACTCTCAAAATATGTAAATCAATCCGGTCCAATTGATAACTCATTAACCCACTTCCTTGTAACCACTTAGAAAGCATCACATTAATCGTTGCTCAAAAAATTGCAAACCATCAAATGCACAGCATGTGAAATTCAGCAGAGAATAACCAGAAAACAACGAAGGAGGGAAAGAGCTATGATTATTGCCGCTCACTTAGTAACCGTGATATGAAGAGAAAAAGCAACCTAGCGGCTCCCGCGGAGTCGCAAATTTGAAAGCGCATGACACGCCTGTATAGATATGTCGTTCGGGCAACGCCGCCCTATTTAGCCATTAATCATGGCTATCACTCAGAGTTAGAGTGCGGCCGATGTATGCCGTGTAGGATGTGGAACAACCTCTCCAATTGCACGATGATTACAACAACGGCAGTAGTATTGAGGCTCCATCTCGTAATAATGTTCACCTGATACAAATTTCGCCATCAGCTGTGTAAAACTCACCATTTTGCCTGTTAACGAGTCAACAGACTGAGGCTCGCAACGCTTCATAATCACTTTATGTTGCGTTGATTTTCTACAAGCTGCGCAATATATATCCGGCATTTCTCTTCTCCCTACTTTTTCGTCCTACTGACAATTGACATATTTTGTTCAAAATAATTCCACAATTAAAAAGCTCCTTTAATTTTTTGTGCCCTATCTTCAAAAAATTGAACGAAAGTATCAAAAAACTGAGACATTGGTCAGACCTCAACTTTTGTACCATCAATATGAGCAAACGTGCTTATGTGTGTAATAATACGACACATTACACATAAGCAATTGTTCGGGCTTATTATTTAGTAAGGCGCATGACAACTTTACAGCTGGCTAGATCGAGCTTTCGAGACGCCTTGTTATCTTGATTTACCCCGCAAACCAATTGCTAGCAGCTATAGCCGTCTCATCAAGGAAGAAATGCATGACGATACAACCGATTCTCACTACCGAAAGACTCGTCCTCCGGCCATTCAATATCGATGACTGCCAACAAGTGGCTTTACTCGCTGGAGATAAGCGAATTGCCGACATGACAGCAAACATCCCACATCCTTATGAGCTACCGATGGCGCAAGCATGGATAGATAGGCACTATCCGATGTATCAGCAGCATCAAGGCGTGGCGTACACTATTACCTTGCGAAACACTGGGGAGTTACTTGGTGCGGTGAGTTTACCGCGTATCGAAGAGGGGTACGGAACATTAGGCTACTGGGTTGGCGTGCCACATTGGGGGAAAGGCTATGCATTCGAGGCCTCCAAAGCCTTACTCGAATTTGCTCGAATGCACTTTGAGTTAAACGGAATAACCGTGATGCATTTGGTGGACAATCTGCGTTCTAAATCGGTGATCCAAAAACTAAATATCCCTTACATCGGTGACAAAACATTGCGCATGCAAGGCAAAGAACGAAAGGTTTGTGTCTACCAACTCACGTTCGTCGCTTCTGAATAAAGTCGAGGGATATGTCGGATGATCATACATGAAACTTCACAAAATCTGCCCAAGAACAACCCTTTATTGCTGGGAACGGTATCGTTGTCGCTGTTCTATTTTTCCGACCTAGCAGACAAGCTCGTCGAGTTTGGACTCTTAGCACTCACGATAATAGGATTGAAACTTCTCTCAACGTACTTCACGCGCCGCGTGTTCAATCCTAAAACGCTAGATATCGATGCAAGCACCAACACCTTGAAGTACCGCCAGGGCTCAACGGTTTACTTCCGTCTACCTCTTGATGACATTGTCAAAGTCCAAATACAGAAAGAGTTCTTCTCTAGCAAAAGTTTGATGCTCTACACAGTCAACGACGCTTACCAAGTGCCGAATTCAGACAATTTCGATTCTCTACAGTTAAAGGATTTAATGAAACAACTTGAAGAGAGAATTGATGATCAATCTCGCTAAAACGAAAAGAGAAGACATTCTAGAATGTTGCCAATTTGGCCTCTAAATAGAAAGACAAAAAAGCCAGCAATAACGCTGGCTTTTCTCTGTATTAGTCTTGTGCGACTTTCACGCGAATTTTGCTTTTTTCTACGTTCGTCAAATTCAGTGCTTCAAGAGCAGAAATGGCTTCTGCTTCGTCCGGCATGATGACAAAACCGAAGCCTTTCGACAAACCCGTGTCTTGATCAAGCACTAGCGAACACAGTTCTACTTTGCCGTACGCTGAGAATAATTTGCGGATATCTTGCTCGGTCATGTGACGAGCCAAGTTTCTTACTAAAAGTTTCATAATGAACCTAGTTGGTTTGATAACGGTTCGATTCTCTCAGTTTCTCTCTGGCAAACCAAGTGAATAATATGACGGCGTTGACTAGATCATTCTAAGTACATCTGTTTAAATGATTTTCCGTTCATTTTTCACCCATAGGAGAGTCGGCATGGAAACGAAACGTCTCAAACTCATCCCTGCTTGTTTAGAACGAGCCGAAGAGGCGCATCAAGCTGTCGTTCGCAGCCAAAAGACTCTCGAAGTCTATCTGCCGTGGGTGCCTCATGTGCTGACATTAGAAGCGATGATAGAAGGGACAGAGAAAGCCATCGCAAACTTTGAAAACTTCGAAGAAGAGCTGCGTTACTACATCATTGAAAAGGAAAGCGATCGCTTACTGGGTGCGGTCGGCTTGATGATTCGAGATCCCGACGTACCATCCTTTGAGATAGGTTATTGGTTAGATAATGCTGCCGTTGGCAATGGTTATGTTGCCGAGGCTGTGCTCGAAGTTGAGCGCTATGCGTTTGATGACTTGGGCGCCAAGAGAATCGCAATTCATGCTGATAGCACCAACCAAAAGAGCCGGGCTGTAGCCGAGCGCTGTGGTTATGAGTTCGAAGGAGAGCTCAGAAACGAACGTCTGACTACATCGGGAGAGTTGAGTAACACCGTTATTTACGCCAAAATTCGTCGCGACTAACACTCCAATCTAACCGAGCAATGCTAAGCTTTGATCTCAAGCTACCACCATTAACGTTAATTAAGTTTCAGATAAAACAAAGCCCGCTAAAATAGCGGGCTTTGTGTTCATATACGGGAAGTTACTAGTCTAGTTCAACCAGTTTTTTCTCGAACGACTGGTGTTGGTCTAACACGTCTTGCGCAGCACCGCCCGTTGCTTTACTTACCACAATGATAGCAAGCGTAGAGAAGATGATGCCCGGTACGATTTCGTACACATCAAACCAACCGCCAGTTAGCTGCTTCCAAACCACGATAGTGATACCACCAACAAGAATACCTGCTAACGCACCGTTACGGTTCATACCGCTCCAGTAAAGGCTAAGTACAACCGCAGGACCAAATGCCGCACCAAAACCAGCCCAAGCGTAAGATACAAGACCAAGTACTGAGCTATCAGGCGTCATCGCTAGGAATAGCGCAACAAGCGAAATAACGATAACACCGATACGACCAATCATTACGATTTCTTCAGAAGACGCTTCTGGCTTGAATACTTGCTTGTAGAAATCTTCTGCAAGCGCTGAAGATGAAACAAGGAGCTGTGAGTCAGCGGTACTCATTACCGCCGCTAGGATTGCTGCTAACAACATACCCGCAACGACAGGGTGGAATACTGCGTTAACCAATAGCATGAAGATCTTCTCACCGTCTTCTAGTTGAGTACCCGGATGACCCGTAACCCAAACCAGACCAACAAGACCAACAAGCATTGCACCAACCATAGATAGTGCCGTCCAAATCACTGCGATACGACGTGCAGTCGTTAGATCTTTGTTTGAACGAGACGCTTTAAAACGCGCTAGGATGTGTGGCTGACCAAAGTAACCAAGGCCCCACGCCGCTAGAGAGATAATGGCAATCGCAGACAATGGTTCGCCTTTCGCGTCATTCCATAGCGTTGCAAGTTCTGGGTTGATGTCATGTAGATCAGAACTTAGCTGACCTAAACCACCGTCCATTACCGCTATAGGAACAATCATTAGCGCAGCCGCCATTAGCAGACCTTGCACTAAGTCAGTCCAAGATACCGCTAGGAAACCACCGAATAGTGTGTAAGAAACGACACACACCGTACCGATGATAACAGCGTAGGTGTAATCTAGACCGAATACCGTCTCAAACAGTTTGCCCCCTGCGACCAAACCTGAGCTGGTGTAGAAAAGGAAAAATAGAAGAATGAAAAACGCAGAGATTGTCTGAATCAGTTTCGACTTATCGTTGAAGCGACGTGACAGGAACTCTGGCAACGTTAGCGCGTCAGTTTGGATACTGTAGGTACGGAGGCGTTTTGCACTGATGAGCCAGTTTGCCCATGTACCAAGAAGTAGACCGCCGGCTAACCAGAAGGCCTCGATACCCGCAGCGTACGCATAGCCAGGCAAGCCTAGCAGCAACCAACCACTCATGTCTGAAGCACCTGCAGATAATGCAGCAGGCCACGGACCTAGGCTACGGCCACCTAGGAAGTAGTCAGATGAATTGGAAGTCCTCTTATACGCGTAAACGCCAATAGCAACCATAATCAGTAAATACGCCACAAAAGTGGACGTGATAGCAAAGCTATTTTCTATCATTAGATAGTCCTCGTTATAATTATTTCCTTCCTTGCCTGCCCTGATATTTTACCGTCTCAGCAATACATCAGAGTATAAAAAACCAATCTGGACCGGCTCTCAGTCCAGTTACTCCAGATTGGCATTACAAGTCAGGTTAGTGAGTTTCGTTCCCCAACTCGAGTAGAGTTGCGTTACCACCCACCGCGGTAATATTTATCGTTCGAGTGCGCTCAGTAATGAAGCGCAACGAGAGATGAGGATCATGAGCCAATTTCGGTGACTCTAAATCCGTTTCAGAAACTAAGCCGACGATTGCACCGTCACGCTTAGCTAGTTGAAGATTGAGCGCATGCTCAATCTGTGAACGCCCAACATAACCCACACTACGTACATCGCTCTCAAGCAACGGGGCAGACGCATCGTACGCAACAACCTGGACTAAGTTAGATGGGAAGTTTGCCAACGCTACAGCTTGCTTAACCAATTGGTTTAGCTCTGCATTGTCACTGCAAACGACCACACTGTTGCCTGCAATTAAGGCACAGGTGATCATCGCAAAAGCACTGTATAACGCATTATCAGCAGGCTCGATGTTGTTTTCACAAATCACCAAAGCCACACCGCGTCCTGCGGCATACAGTTCGTTAGTTTCCCCTGTAGGGCCAACTAACTGGTGAGTTTCTGCAAGAAGAGCTGATGCTTGTTGCAAGTGGTAAGAAACCACTTTGGCAACGGTAGACTGCTGCCCTTCTAGTGCAGATTTAAATGCCAGAACATGCTCGCATTTGTAATCAAAATCAGTCAGATTCCACTGCTCCCACGCAGAGAATGCATCTTTAAAATAGGTGATCTGATGAACCATAATGCGACTCCTTATGCGTTTTCTGCTTGAGCAAGAAGATGTTGAGTAAAGCGGAATAGGTAGTGTGGACCACCAGCTTTCGGGCCAGTACCCGACAAGCCTTGACCACCAAACGGCTGTACACCAACCACAGCGCCAACTTGGTCTCGGTTGATGTAGCAGTTACCTACTCGAGCATGTTTCTCAATCCAACGGTACGTGGTTTCGTTACGGCTATGGATGCCCATCGTCAAGCCAAAACCCGTTCTGTTGATCTGCGCAACCACGTTCGGTAATTCAGACGCTTTAAAGCGAATAATGTGCAAGATTGGACCAAATTGTTCTTCTTTCAGCACATCGATGCCCGAGATTTCAAACGCACTTGGTGAGACAAAGTCACCATGCTGGCACGATTCATCCAACTGTAGCTGAGCGACTTTAGTCTGTGTTTTGCTCATTTGCTCAAGGTGAGCGAGGAGTTTTTGTTTTGCATTGCTGTCGATAACCGGACCAACATCTGTTTTGTGTAGGTAAGGTAAACCAACATGCAGTTCATTCATCGCACCTTGAATCAGGTTGATCATACGGTCTGCTACATCTTCTTGTACAAATAGAACACGAAGGGCAGAACAACGCTGACCAGCAGATGCAAACGCCGAACGAATCACATCACGCACCACCTGCTCTGGCAATGCAGTACTGTCCACAATCATTGCGTTTTGACCACCTGTTTCCGCAATAAACGGAACCGGTTTCGCGCTGCGCTCCGCGAGCGTAACGTTAATGCGTTGCGCCGTTGCCGTTGAGCCAGTGAATGCCACACCAGCAATAGCATCATGAGAAGTCAGTGCATGACCAATCTCAGCGCCGCGACCAGTAAGTAACTGAATCACACCTGCAGGGAAGCCAGCATCAAGCATTAGTTCAATAGCGCGAGCGGCAATTAAGCTTGTTTGCTCAGCAGGTTTTGCAAGCACTGTGTTACCCGCAATCAGTGCTGCCGTCACCTGACCAAGGAAGATAGCCAACGGGAAGTTCCAAGGGCTAATACACACAAACACACCAAGACCTTCACGGCTAGAAATGCGCTTCACACCATCAAAGCCTTCTAGCTCAAATGGCTGTAGGTTTTGCGCTTGTTTCGCGTAATAACGACAGAAATCCACCGCTTCACGAACTTCATCAATGCTATCGTGAATCGTTTTACCCGCTTCTTTGTGACAAATCGCCACCAGCTCAGCCAGATTTTCTTCCATTAAGTCAGCAAGCTTTTCTAAACAAGCCGCTTTTTGCTCAACAGGAACACCTTTCCAATCAGAGAAAGCAGTTTGCGCCGCATCAATTGCAGCGGAAACATGATCAAGTGTTGCAAATGCCACTTTGCCGACTTCAATTCGGCGATCGTATGGTGCGGTGATGATCTCAGCCGCATTTTCCTTGATCATGCTTTCGGCAAAGCGTTCACCATTGATCATCGGGCCTGCAACCCACTGGTTGTCCATGAAGCTTTCGACCTGAGCTTCAAATGGCTTCGCTTCACTGTCGATGTCAATGTTGACGCCATATGAGTTCTTACGCTCAGGGAAAATATCGGCAGGCAATGGAATTTTGTCGTTGTGTAGCGTGTCAAAACCCGTCAACACATCCACAGGGTGATGGGTCAACTCATAAATCGGACAACGCGCATCAACTAGACGGTGTACAAACGAGCTGTTCGCACCATTTTCAAGCAGACGACGAACCAAGTACGGAAGAAGATCAGCATGGCTACCGACAGGTGCATAAATACGTACTGGCTGACCGTACATTTTCATAACATGGTTATACAGTGAATCACCCATACCATGCAGGCGCTGGAACTCGTATTCTTTGTGCTCCGCCATGACAGCAATTGCCGTAACTGTGTGAGCATTGTGGCTTGCAAATTGTGGGTAGATATTACCGCGAACACCTTCGCTAAGTAGGAAACGAGCACAAGCTAGGTATGCAACGTCCGTCGCTTCTTTGCGAGTGTATACTGGGTAGTTTGCATAACCCGCTTGTTGAGACCACTTGATTTCGCTGTCCCAGTACGCGCCTTTAACCAAACGCAGAGGAATAACGTCACCTTGCTCTTTTGCGAGTGCATTTAGCCACACCAAGACTGGTAGCGCACGTTTTGAGTAGGCTTGAATAACCAAACCAAACTTGCCCCAACCTTTCACAAGATCGCTACGGTACACTTTCTCAAATAGCTTCAGAGAAAGCTCAAGGCGATCCGCTTCTTCTGCATCGATTGTGATTGCAACGTCGACTTCAATAGCACGTTTTAGTAGTTGCATTAGTGAGTCATACAACTCTGTCATTACACGTTCTTCATTTGCGACTTCGTAGCGCGGATGTAATGCAGAAAGCTTGATGGAAATCGAAGGCGCAGGGCTGGTGTCGTTACCGTAAGTCTCGCGACCCACCGCTTCGATCGCCATTAGGTAATCTTTGAAGTACTTGTTCGCGTCCGCTGTCGTTAACGCCGCCTCACCCAACATATCAAACGAGTAGGTGAAACCTTTGTCGCGCATTGGGCGACCGTTCTTTTGCGCTTCTTCTATCGTACGACCACGAACAAACTGGTGACCCATGATCTTCATTGCCTGATACATGGCTTTACGAATCACGGGCTCAGAGAATTTATTTACCAGACGGTTTACAGCCTGACCTGGGCTCTGGGTGCCTTGCTCACCAAGACCAACCACTTTACCTGTTAGCATGAGGCCCCATGTTGATGCGTTAACAAACACAGAGTCAGAGTTTTTCAGGTGAGATTTCCAGTCTGCGACACTCAACTTATCTTTAATCAAAGAATCTGCTGTCGCGGCATCTGGGATGCGCATTAATGCTTCTGCAAGACACATCAGCAAGATACCTTCTTGAGTATCTAAGCTGTATTCCAGCAATAAAGCATCAATCATCTGGATTGACTTCTTATCGGCACGAATGGCTTCGATAAGGTGGGTAGTTTGGGTAGTGATCGCCGATTTTTCATCCTCTGTCGGCGTCGCTAGTGGCAATAGTTGCTCTAGCCATTGAGACTCGTCCACCATATATAATGGCGAGATCAGTGACCACAACTTATCAAGCGGCTGCCCGATAAATTCCGGTGTCAACACGTTCGTAGCTGTAAACATGTGTGTTCCTCAATCTCACTCCTCGAAAACCGCTTCGAGGATTATCAATGGCTGGCAGTGTATTTTGAGGCCGATAAGAATACTTGTCAAAAACTACGACATTTTTGCCAAAAACTCGCTTTTATAACAAAACATCCACATAGTCACATTCAAATAGGTAATATTTTGTGTTGTAAATTTTAATTTTTTCATTGCATTCACAACAAAATATTAAGAATATCAATAAGATTTTTGTGAAGAGCTCGTTCTAAGAGAAAATGTAGGATCAAGTGGCATATCAGCCACTGAAAAGAACAGAGAATTTAAAAAAACGAGAGATAGGTCACGTGAATAAAACATAAAAAAACCACGCATAGTGCATGGTTTTATTCTAATTGATGATTATTTGACCTAAAAAACGCGTTGTTATCCAACTTGTTTTTTATAACGGGAAGGTGATATTCCCTGTAAGCGAGTAAAAGTATGAGTAAAAGTACTCTGGCTTGAGAAGCCAGTAAACTCGGCAATTTGCCCTAAAGAAAGGTGCCCTTGCTCGATTAATTCACGAGCCATGTCGATTCGCTTTCCGAGAACATATTGATGAGGTGTAATCCCCATCTGCTCTTTAAACAAGCAATGGAACTGACTTTCCCCAAGAAACACTCGCCCGGCCAATTGAGCCACACTAATCTTATGACTCAGGTGCTGCTCAATGTAACGATCTATCGCCTCCAAATCAAAGCGCGACTCTTTTCGACTGGTCTCAAATGCCGAGATATGGCGCTGCATTAACGCAATCACAGTGTCGTTACACGCACGACTTAACAGCAGGTCATCCGGATGGTTTCGCATTTCCTGAACCAACATCTGTATCAGCTTCTGAATTTGACTATCTAACTGGAAGTAGACATGGTCTCTCTCCAGGTTATTGATTTTCTGCAGCATTTCAGGATCATCATTTGTCGGTTTGGGCATATTCAGCACCAAAATATCCGATTGATTGATGACGCCACCGAAAGCATGATCAGAGCATGCGGTAACCACACAACCTTGACCAGGGCCGACAAGATTACCTCGCCCGCGCACTTCAAATTCGGCTTGCCCTTTTAAACCAATCACGATCTGCGTATAAGAATGATCGTGGCAATCCATATAAGACGGAAGTGTGATCAGCTCCGCCGGTTTTGGCAGCATAATCTCTTGATATGAAAGGATTTTTTTGTTATCTGAATCACTCATTTTAAACAGTCGTCTTTACACGGTCAGCTTACGTCTTCGCATCATATACCTTCTTTGTTGGGTTGCAACTTTTACCCAACTCAATCGACAAGATCAAACCAGCATGATCAAGTTCATTTACATGATCATAGTTCCGGAACGATGATCATGCGAGGTTAATTTACGGTCAGTGAGCAACCAATTTTATTAACAAAAACGGATAGATAGGCAACACCTTACGTATACATAATCAATCAATGTAAAGATCCTTATTACCGAACAATCTGTTATTTTGTAAAACACCGTGCTCCATATTAGATAAGTCGCCCCTGAAACGGATCGAAACCCACTCTTAAGCTCAACATAGAGGGATTTCCCCCCTTACTAATATGCCTCTGATTCAATACATTAGTTATCGAGCTTTAAGATGCATACGATCTAAAGCTCTCGGTATCTCATTGATACCTCTAACTTACTTAGCAGACCCTCGCTAGGTAATTTAGAACCTCTTCTACACGTCGACAAGATTATATCTTGTGTTGCCAGCCCGTCTTCAGGCTGGCTTTTTTTTCGCTTCTCAACAATGAAAACAATGGCATAAGCTGATATCATAGCTTTTGTCTCACTGTCCCTCTCATATGCTTAGGTGCAGCTCTTTCGCTCACAAGTGATATAAACGTCAACCACATTACAACTGAGTTGTAGGAAGCATGATCAAGGACGATACGAGTTGTAAGCCGAACATTAGGCGGACATCCGTGAGCGCACATATCTGTAATGAAACAGACCATTTTCCCAATTAAACTCTTCGTTCCATTTCGTCGACTACCTGACGAAAACATCGAACACCTTGAATTTAATTGGATTGAGCGCCAATCAACGAACGTGTTCTAGCAACGTAACTGCCTACTTGGCAACATCAATACGAGCCATGTAACACGGACGTCTCTGTATTGGTAAAAGCAGTATGTAGTGAGTCCTTTTGTGAATATTTCAGTCGATACCATAGAACAATCCCTCCTTAAACAGCTACCAGGTTGTTGGGGATGCAAAGATAAAGATTCGGTATTCCTATACGTAAACCAGGAATACGCAGAACTGTTAGGGCACACGTCGCCCGAGGAATGCTTGGGTAAAACTGATTTTGATATGGCCAGCCCAACCACTGAATGCGCGCAAGAATTTCAACGCCAAGATAAACACGTTCTCGAAACTGGCGAGTCACTAAAAATTCTGGATATCCACCCTTATCCAGATGGCCGCTGGCGAGCACATATATTTACTAAAACACCGTGGCGAGATGACAAAGGCGACATCGTAGGCACCATTTTCTACGGAAGGGAACTCACCGACACCGCCGTGATTGAAGTCGGGTATTGGGTTTGTCGTGCAATCAGTACCAACCCAAATCAACAATCCATCTTTCGTTTTTCTGACTTACAACCAAAACCAGAGAAGCTCACATGCCGCGAGCAAGAAACGCTTTTCCTCTTGCTCTATGGCAAAAAGCCTCAATTTATCTCTCAGGTCATGGGCATATCAACAAAAACCGTTGAAGGTCACGTCGCACGCTTACGTAATAAGTTTGCAGCGAACAGCAAGAACGAGCTAATAGATAAAGCAATGGAAGCAGGCTACGGCTCTGTTGTACCCAAAACGCTGCTTAAGCATCAATTATCGGTTGTGTTGAATGGAGAGCGATAATTCGCATCGCTTCTACCTACAAAAACACCGCCCCAATTCGGCGGTGTTTGTTTATTCATGAGGGACCATAAGCCTATGGCGCTAAACGATCAATGTCCCAACTTCCATCATGCTGGGAGAAAAGAAAACGATCGTGAAGGCGATGTTCGCCACCTTGCCAAAATTCGATGCTCTTTGGTTTTACGCGAAAGCCACCCCAAAAGGTTGGTACTGGTATTTCACCCTTAGCAAACTTCTGTTTTAGCTCTAAAAACTTACCTTCCAACACACCTCTGGCAGAAATACGGCTACTTTGTTTGCTCGCGATTGCGGCCAACTGGCTCTCTTTAGGACGAGAAGTAAAGTATTTCATATTCTCTACGGCGGTAAGCTTTTCAGCCACACCAGTAATATGAACTTGGCGCTCTAACGGGTGCCAAGGGAAGTGCAAACTAATATTGCTGTTATGCTCTAGCTGCTGGGCCTTGCGACTGCCTAGGTTGGTGTAAAACACAAAACCATCTTTGTCGACGTTTTTCAATAGAACAATGCGTTGAAACGGCATGCCATTTTCATCAACCGTTGCAACTGTCATCGCAGTCGGGTCCGTTAAACCCGCTTCAACTGCTTGCTCTAGCCACAGATTAAATTGATCAATAGGATCAGCTTTCAAATCTTTACGACGCAGCCCACCTTTGGTGTACTCACGACGAATATCAGCAAGTTCCATCTTTACTCCTTCACTCGTTTTTGTCGATTGTGCTCCCGATACTGAGGAAATACAAGGACATCATTGTGCTTGTTATCGTTGCCGCTCACAGCATCACAGTGCGTCATTTGATACCATGACACAAAAAACCAGTGAGCCGATCGTGAACTTACTCAACCCCAAAGCCCTACGTCATTTTTTACTGCTACTGTGTGCCGTCGGCATTTCAGGGCTTGCGCTTACTCATCATTACGCAACTCAATACCAACATGATCAATGGCAACAAAAGCTAGAGAGACAAGCCGCGCAAGTGTCACAAGAAGTGGACTACGAACTGGCAAAGTTTGAACAGATACCAAACCTATTAAGTCACGACCCAAGACTACTCAAAGCAGTAGAGCGCGGAACGCCCTCTCAAGAGCTCAACCTACTGTTATCAGATTGGTTGAAGCAAAGTTTGGCCGATACGATTTACGTTCATGACCGCACCGGGTTAGTCATAGCCTCAAGTAACTTTCAGCAAGAAGATACGTTTGTTGGCTCTAGCTTTAGCTATCGCCCCTATTTTAAAAATGCGCGACGCGGTGAGCCCGCTCAATATGTTGGATTAGGCGTGCGCTCGAATAAACGTGGGTACTTCTTCTCATCTCCGCTGTGGGTAAATGAGGAAGTCGTTGGCGTGATCACAGTAAAAGTGAACTTGGAGCAATTAGAACAGCGCCTTTCGCAAACCACGACTGACGTACTCATTACAGATAAACACAATGTCGTGTTTATGAGCAATTTACCAGACTGGCGCTATCGTGCACTTTTCCCACTGTCATCGAGTGCAATAATTGAACTTACCGAAACGCGTCAATATGGCGATACCTTGCCCGAATATTTTGGTGAGTTGACGGCGCACAGTGGTGTCACGGAGTTTGATGACAATCAATTGCTTCTATCACCGAATTACCTCGCATACGCAACACACTTATTGGATAAAGGGTTTCGCGTCGTTGCCTTAATTAACCACAACAGCGTTCTTGCCGCCGTTTTACAGGCCGATATCGTCTTCCTGATCTTATATGCGCTCATTGCTCTAATTGCATTAGCGTGGTTCCAAACCCTAGTTAACAAAGCACGCCTTGCCCATCTCAATGTGAGCCTAGAAGAAAAAGTAGTGCAACGGACACTAGTTCTGAGTGAAGCCAACCAAAAACTACAACAGACCATCCGTCAATATGAGCAAAGCCAACAAGAGCTTAAACAAACACAACAAGAACTGACGCAAGCCGCGAAATTGGCACTGTTGGGCGAGCTATCAGCCAGTATTAATCATGAGATAAATCAGCCACTTTCCGCACTAAGAACCTATACCGAAAACTCGCAGCGTTTGTTGGCAATGGAAAAATACCCAATGGTCGCCGACAATTTGGGCAAAATGCTGACACTTAATGACACCATTTCGGAAGTCATTGCCCGCTTAAAAGTCTTTACTCGGAAAGCCACGCACGATTCACACAATGAAATCTCAGTACTGCACGACGCGGTACATACTGCCACCAGCATTTTGAGCAACAAGCTTATTAAGCAAGGAGTAACACTAAAAGTTCCGGCCATCGACTATGATGTGAAGCTGGCCATTCACAGCGTTGAATTAGAACAAGTGCTGATCAATCTCTTCCACAACGCGGCACAAGCGATGGAAAACCACTGTATCGATCCGCAAATATCCATTGCTGTTCAGTGTCATGATGACAGTTGCGACATTCTTGTTTCCGATAACGGACCAGGGATGTCAGACGAAGCCCTAGCAAAAGTGTTCGACCCATTTTTTACGACTAAGCCGGAGGGTCTTGGATTAGGTTTAACAATCTCCAAGCGGATTATAGAGAGCTATCACGGCTCCCTCTGTGCCTATAAACATCAGAACACAGAACAACAAGCAGGAGGGATGACCTTTATCGTGACGCTACCAATAGTCAATCAGAATAAACGTACCCCAGAAGTGGAAAACGACCATGAATAACCCAGTTTTCTTTGTTGATGACGAACCACACATTCGTGATGCCGTGTCTCAAGCCCTGCTGATTGAAGGGATAGACGTCACCTGCTTACCAAACGCAGTAGAAGCCTTACGCGTAATCGACTCAAATACACCTGCGATTATCATTACCGATATCCATATGCCCGTGATGGATGGCTTGGAGTTTATGCGAACTTTGCGAAGCAAAAACGATCACTTTCAATTCATCGTACTTACTGGACATGGAGATGTGAAAACCGCGGTAGATGCGATGAAAAGCGGCGCGTACGACTTTCTAGAAAAACCGTTTTCAACGGAACAGCTCATGAAATCGCTCAACAATGCCAGCGATAAACTGAACTTGTTGCAAGAAAACATCTGGCTTAAGAAAGAGCTCGACATGCAAACTCATGTTGGTCCGAAAATGATTGGTCACAGTAAGGCCATGGTTAGTATTCGTCGCGCCTTGATCAGTGCGCCTACAAGCCAGCCGCTCATTTTTGTAGGTCAAGATGGTACGGGTCGGCGACTAGCTGCACAATTTGCCCACGACATACATGCAACACCAGATAGTGAGCTAATCGCCGCTTCTGGTGAAGACCTCTATGAGCTTTCATTAGAAGCGCTCGACAAAGCCATACACCGCTTAAGTGAAGGAAAACGCCACTGCAGTTTGTACTTACATAGCGCAGAGCATGTATCATTTGAGCAATGGGAATACTTGTTCAAGCACCCAAAACTTGAACGTGTTTTTGGCGCGACCACCCAAGCCGAGCCGCCTCTAAAATCCCTGGCGACTCTAATTCACTTACCAACGCTCGATGAAAGAAAGGAAGATATAGGGCCTTTATACAAGCACTTTGTGCGCCACACCGCGAGCCGATATCAGTTACAGCCACCACATATCAGCCTAGAAGAAGTCAAACACCTCACCAATCTCGAATGGCCAGAAAACGTTAAGCAGCTACGCCAATTTGCTGAACTTCGTGCCCTCAAGCCAGATACTTTTAGAATGGAAGATTGGAATAGTGAGAAAAGTCTTGAAATTCAGAGTATGACTCAGCGCACAGAATACTTTGAATATTGCTTGTTATTCGATGCATTGCAAAGACATCGCGGCAGACTCAAAGAGGTTCAACTAGAATTACAGGTATCACGCAAAACCTTGTACGACAAACTAAAAAAACATCAGTTGGATAAAGCCAAGTTCAAGGCGTAATAGCTATACTCCGGCGCTAATTATGCTTTTGTTTGATTTAGAAAGTGTAAGAAAGCTCATTTGAAGAGAGAATAACCCTCTTCTCATATTTTATTAGCCGAGCATGCTGACATGATCGGTTAATAATAATAAGATCAAAAAGATAATCCGTAATTATATAAGCAGGGACTGTGATGAGCCAAGATAACTACAACAAACTCAACGATGAAGAGTTGGATTTTGTTGATGACAAAACTGCAGCATTGCTCCTCAATACCCCCAACAGCGCGCGTTTTATGCTCTGGGTTATGGTGCTATTTTTCATTGCAGCAATAGGTTGGGCATCTTGGGCTGAAATCGACAAAGTCACGGTTGGTCAAGGCAAAGTGATTCCCTCCTCACAGATACAAGTAGTCCAAAACTTAGAAGGTGGCTTAGTCAAAGAAATCTTGGTCAAAGAAGGTCAGTTGGTTGAAAAAGGCCAACAGTTACTGCTTATTGATGACACCCGCTTTCGCTCAGATTTTCGTGAACGTGAGCAACAAGTTGCCAACCTTACCGCATCTGTGCTGCAACTATCCGCTTCTATTAACAGTGTTGCCGTTAATCGTGATTTTGAAACGGAAAACTGGCGTCAAAGTGTACTACTTGATTACGGTAAACTGACCTTCCCACCAACCTTGGAAGAGACTCGACCTCAACTCACACAGCGTCAAAAAGCAGAATATCGCGAAGATCTAGATAATTTGCGCAACCAACTTTCTGTTATTGACCAACAAGTGCAGCAAAAGCAGCAGGACTTGGTAGAGATCCAAGCACGAGTAAGGAACTTGCGTCAAAGCTACCAATACGCGAAAAAAGAACTCGATATCACCAAACCTTTGGCAGACGAGGGCGTTGTTCCTCGTATTGAACTGCTCAAATTACAGCGCCAAGTCAACGATACCCGTCGTGAAATGACGTCCAGTGAGCTCAAGATTCCCGTATTGCAATCAGCGATTCGAGAATCCATGCTCAACCGTATTGATGTTGCACTCAAATTCCGCTCTGAACAGCAAGAGAAACTCAACAGCGCCCAAGACCAATTATCTGCTTTGGTTGAATCAGCGGTGGGCTTGGAAGATAGAGTAAACCGAACGGTTGTGAATTCGCCAGTAACAGGCAAAATCAAAACACTGAACATCAATACTGTCGGTGGTGTTATCCAACCTGGTATGGATATCGTCGAGATCGTACCAACAGAAGACACACTATTGGTAGAGGCGAAAATTGCGCCAAAAGACATCGCATTTTTACGCCCAGATCTTCATGCTATCGTGAAGTTTACAGCTTACGACTTCACAAAGTACGGCGGTTTAGAGGGTGAGTTGGAACATATCAGCGCGGATACCACTCAAGATGAAGAAGGCAACAGCTTCTACATTGTTCGTGTACGCACCGAAAAAACAAACTTTGGTCAAGATGCAGATTTACCAATCATTCCAGGAATGACAGCATCGGTCGATATCATCACAGGGAAGCGAACCGTTTTGGAGTATCTACTTAAGCCTATCTTAAGTGCCAAAACTAACGCCTTGAAGGAGTAAACCACATTAAGATACTCGCGATAGAGAGTATTGAGCGATAAGTGATTAAATAAAAAGCACTTATTTCTCACTGACGAACTCTCTAGAAGAGTATACTTGTGATACGAGTCGAATATGCGATCCAATTTGCAGCGTAAAGTTACATTATTAATCAGCTTAAGTTGTTTGTCGTTCCAACTTGGTGCGCTGAACAGTAAAGAACAACGATGGGTCAATACGGTCACAGCGGTGTACGGCGAACGTGCGGGATTGCGCGTAAATACATGGCGAAAGAACCTCGACTTATTTAAACAATTAGAGACTCATGAACAGCTCGCTGGCGTTAACGACTTTTTTAATCAGCTGTATTTCGTTGACGACATAAAACTGTGGGGAAAGACAGATTATTGGGCTACGCCACTCGAATTTTTAGGGAGTAACGCAGGAGACTGTGAAGATTTCACTATTGCTAAGTACTTCTCTTTACTCGAGCTAGGAATACCAGATTCAAAGATGCGCTTAATATACGTAAAAGCCATCGAACTGAATCAGTTTCACATGGTATTAGCTTACTACCCTACCCCAAGTTCTGAGCCGCTCATTCTCGATAATATCAATCCTGACATTGTCCGAGCCTCTAAGCGTAGCGACTTGCTACCGATATACAGTTTTAATGGTACAAACCTGTGGTTGATGAAGTCATCTGCTAGCACTGGAGAGCTGGCAGGGAAAGCATCACGGTTGAGCCTTTGGAATGACTTACGCTCGCGCGAACGTAAGTTGCAGTTAAATAAACCTAAAATTAACTATGACGAGTGAGAAACATGACCCTATATAAGAAGCTTGTGGTGGGGATGGTTACGGTCTTTATACTCTTGTTGGCATCAGTATTCGTAATCCAATTCAACACGACTCGAGACAGCTTGGAGCAACAGCAACGTTCAGAGGTCAACAACACTATTAACACCGTAGGTTTGGCACTGGCTCCTTACCTAAAGGACAAAGATAAAGTCGCGGTTGAGTCCGTGATTAATGCTCTGTTTGACGGCAGCACCTACTCCGTTGTTCGTCTTACAGCATTAGATTCTGACTACCAGATCGTGCGTACCTACCCAGTTAAACCAAGTACGGTGCCACAATGGTTTATCGACATGAATCTATTTAAAGCGATTCACGATAAGCGTGTTGTGACCAGTGGTTGGATGCAGCTCGCCGAAGTAGAAATCATTAGCCACCCAGGCGCAGCTTACGAGCAGCTCTGGCAAGGTTTTATTGGGTTGCTGTCTGTATTCAGTGTCATTTTTCTGGCTGGTTTAGTGGCAATTTCATATATCCTACGTCGCTCGCTAAAGCCGTTAACGGCCATCGTGAATAAAATGCATGAAATCGCGAATAACCAATTTGGTGAACCGCTTGCTCGTCCAAGAACCAAAGATCTTATCGCGGTGGTAGATGGCATTAACATGATGTCTGCTCAAATCGAGCTATCATTCAAAGAGCAAGCCAAAGAGGCGCAACGTCTGCGTGCTCAGGCTTACCTCGATCCTATATCTAAATTGGGTAACCGCTCATTCTACATCAACCAAATCGACCAATGGCTTGCAGAGCAAACGCAAGGGGGTATCGCGCTACTCCATGCTGAATACATTGGGGACATTTACGAGACCAAAGATTACCAACGCGCAGATGCCCACGTTAAAGAACTGTCTCAACGTTTGAAAAACACCATTGATGTACCGGGTGCCACTATTGCTCGCTTATCTAGTGATGAGTTCGGTTTGCTTTTCCCTCATATGGATGAGAGCGAGTTACGCATTTTATCGGACAGCATCGTCAATTGTGTGAACGGCCTAAATACTGACCCAACAGGCTTAGCAAAACCTAAAGCGTCACTAGGGGTTGCACACAGCAAAGATCAGAAAACGCGCTCTGAAATCCTCTCGATGGTGGACAACGCACTATCGAAAGCCAAAGCGCAACCAGACAAGCCATACGGCTTCATTGGCAGTGATACACCTTCTAGTTTGATGGGTAAACAGCAATGGAAAGCGTTGGTTGAAGAAGCCATTCATAGTGATTGGGTTAAATTCCGTTTCCAAGCTGCGAAAAACACATGGGGTAAAGTATTCCACAACGAAGTATTTTCAAGCATCGAAAAAGATGGTGAAACGTATCGTGCGAATCAATACCTATTCGCACTAGAACAGTTAGACGCCACCAACATCTTTGACCAGTATGTCATTGAATCAATGATTAAGATGCTAGAAAGTGGTGAACTTAATGACCCAGTCGCGATTAACATCGCGCAAAGCAGCTTGTCTCAACCATCGTTTATTCGCTGGACAACTAGCATGCTGGAAAAACACGCCAAAGTCGCCTCTAAGCTACACTTTGAAATTCCAGAGGAATGCTTTATCGATCAGCCTCACCACGCAGCACTGTTATGTAATGCCATTCGCCAATCAGGTGCTGAGTTCGGCGTAGATAACTACGGACGTAACTTCCAATCTTTGGAATACATCCAAGAGTTCCGCCCGAACTATGTGAAGCTCGATTACCTATTCACACACAACTTGCACGACGAAAAACAGAAATTCACGCTAACGTCGATCTCTCGTACTGCCCACAACCTTGGTATTACGACTATCGCATCGCGTATCGAAACTCAAATCCAGTTGGATTTCCTCACTGAACACTTTGTTGAGGTATTCCAAGGATTCATCGTCGACAAGGAATAAAAAGGTTTATCAACGATGAAAGACCCTTTACTGAATTCGCTCATCTACGTTAGCCGTTACTATGGGTTAGCTAACTCGCCAGAAGCGCTAGTCAACGGACTACCGCTATCTGACGGTAAACTGACCCCATTTTTGCTACCAAGAGCAGCGGAAAGGGCCGGATTGGTTGCCAAGGAAAACCGCGCAGAGCTGGAGAGCATCTCCAGCCTAATTCTGCCGGCAATCTTAGTTCTTAAAGGCGGTGACTCTTGCGTTCTCAACAGCATCAATATGGAGAAACGCGAGGCCGAAGTCACCACCCTAGAAAGTGGAATGGTGCCGATCTCTATTCCATTAGAAGACCTACTTGAGCAATACACTGGTCGGTACTTTTTAGTTAAAAAGCAATTCCGTTTCGATGAGCGCTCTCCCGAAGTGCTCAAAACCAACGAAGGCCACTGGTTCTGGTCAACCTTGTGGCAGTCAAAACGCATCTACCGTGATGTTTTAATCGCATCACTTCTCATCAACCTCTTTGCGGTTGCCGCTCCGCTATTCACTCGCTTGGTGTACGACAAAGTGGTTCCGAATCTTGCGTTTGAAACCCTATGGGTACTAGCAAGTGGCATCTTTGTCGTGTTCCTGTTCGACTTCATTCTCAAGTCGCTGAGAAATTACTTCATTGATGTGGCGGGCAAGAAGTCTGACATTCTGATTTCATCCAAACTGTTCAGCAAAGTGATGGGGATTAGAATGGAATCGAAGCCGCCTTCGGTCGGTGCCTTCGCTCGCCATTTACAAGAATTCGAATCTATTCGAGAGTTTTTTACTTCAGCGACCGTCAGTGCTCTCATTGATTTGCCTTTTGCCATTTTATTCTTAGTGATTATATGGCTAATGGCTGGCGATCTTGTGTATGTACCGATGGTGGGCGTGGTCATTTTGATTATTCATTCGCTACTGATACAAGGGCCGCTGCGCCGCTCCATTGAGGAGGGTTCACGCCTAGCATCGCAAAAATATGCCAATTTGATAGAGAGCTTGGCTGGGTTAGAAACCGTAAAAATGCTCAGTGCGCAAAGCCAATTCCAATACCGCTGGGAAGAGGCAGTTGCACACATGGCGAACTGGAATATAAAAAGCCGCCGAATTACGGATAGCATTCAAAACGCGGCAGGTTTTGTCCAGCAAAGTAGTAACGTAGGGATGATCATCCTAGGCGTTTACTTAATTGCAGAAGGCGACTTAACCATGGGTGGCTTGATTGCCGCAACCATGCTTAGCGGCCGCGCGATTGGTCCTTTGGTTCAGTTATCCTTACTCTCTACGCGCTACAACCAAGCGAAGTCTTCTATGACAATTATCAATCAAGTCATGGAAATGCCGGATGAACAAGAAGAAGGCAAACGTTACATTCACCGTCCAATAGTACAAGGCAAAATTGAACTTGAACGCGTGACCTTCCACTACCCAGATTCACCGGTGGCGTCGATTCGAGATTTGAGCTTGACCATTAACCCAGGCGAAAAAGTAGCGATCATAGGTCGTATCGGTTCGGGTAAAACCACGTTAGAACGTCTCATCATGGGCTTGTATCAGCCGACGGAAGGTCATGTTCGCATTGATGATACCGACATCGCACAACTGCATCATGTCGACATTCGCCGTAATATTGGTTGTGTGCCGCAAGATTCGAATCTGTTCTTTGGTTCTATCCGCGACAACATTACGCTAGGTCGCCCATTAACCGATGACCGTGACGTACTAGATGCAGCGAATCGTGCCGGTGTTACTGCGTTTACGCAATCTGACCCAGCGGGCTTAGAACGCCAAGTTGGTGAAGGTGGAGCAATGCTTTCGGGTGGTCAACGTCAAGCAGTCACGATCGCTCGTGCATTTTTGGGTCGTCCTCCTGTTCTACTAATGGATGAACCAACCAGTGCGATGGATAATCGCTCAGAGATGCACATTAAACATCAATTAGCACAGTTGAAACCTAGTGAAACGCTGATTCTGATTACGCATAAAACGTCTATGCTCGACATCGTTGATCGCGTAATTGTGATGGAGAAAGGCAGCATCATCGCAGATGGCCCTAAAGCGCAAGTGCTGAACGATTTGAAACAAGGCAAAGTGCGTGCGGTTAGCTAGCCTGAATTCACATTGATAAAAGACAAGGGCCCCGTTTAACTTGTGTTTAACGGGGCTTATTTTATTGGGAGCCCGAGATAATTAAGTTCTTCAAGCGCGACCCAAACGAGTACAAGGCCAACAATCACGAATAAAATCATAATCGCCTTTTCATCTTCTTCCATTTTTCAACGCCCTAAAAGCTATTTCAATTAATACACCTTAGGTTATCAGGACAAAAGTCATATTCAGCTCGTTTATAAGGAACTAGCGTCATAGAATGTCGGATATGGGATACAGCTCAAAGATTGCTCTTTTCAAAATCACGTCAGCTTTGGTTGAATATAAGTAATACAGCCAAAGAGTTCGCAATGCTCACTAAGTCTTTGATTAACCAATATAGTACTCTGTGGTACCTCAACACAGAGACAAATGGTGTAAAGAAAAATTGTGATTACTTACAGCAAAAAATCAGCTATAAAAGCCGCTTTCTAGATATCGTCGAGATGAAGAAATGAATGATTGGATCCAATTAGAGCAAGTGAGCCAGTATTTCACTACGGGCTCCCTCGGTTACAAACTATTGATGGGCATTTTTGTCCTGATCGCGTATCGCATCCTGAAGAGGATTGTAAATCGAGCCATCCTAAATTTGGCAACAACGAAAGGTGTAAAAAAGGCTCGTTTGAGTTTTATTCAGCGCTGTTTCAATGTCGCGCTGCTATTTTTGACCGCCTCTATTTTTGCCATTGCCACAGGTATTGGCTATGGCGATGTGTCTTTGTTCCTATCGTCCATTTTTGCCGTATTAGGTGTGGCGTTTATTGCGCAGTGGTCAATTCTGAGCAACATCACTGCCAGCTTTTTGATCTTTTTTGTCTTCCCATACCGAGTGGGTGACCGAATTAAAGTCGTAGATAAAGATGAAGACATCTGCGGTGAGATTCAAGAAATCAGTATGTTTCACGTGTTAATTAAGCACGACAACGGTAACTTGATCACTTACCCAAACAACCAGATTTTGCAAAAAGCAGTGCTAAAGCTGGCGAAAAACAAGCCAGAGCCAAGTAAAGCAAAATCTCGGATTTATACTCGCAGAAAGAAATAACCCACTAAAAAGCCGATGTATCTACATCGGCTTTTTAGTATCACTTGGTGGTCACAAATAACCCAAAGTTAATGGCGAAAAACAGTGAAGAGACAAAACGTATAAGCTGAAGGTCACCACTGTATTCTTTCATGATAAAAACATGACACATCGCCGAAACCAAAAGCGCCACTTTAACCAAAGGAAGCTTCTTATTTACGAACCTTAAATAAATACAAAAAATAGAGATGGTGCAAGCAAAGAAAAAATCGTCACTAGTTCCATCTTCCTTAAAATACAAGGACATGGTTTTAGTTAAGCTTATATTTTTAGCTTCATTATGAGCCACCCACTAATATTTAGCGAGATAAGGGCATAAAAGAGGTAAAAAACAAGACTGACCGAAACAAAAAGTAGTGCATGCACTTTTTCTTCTAAGCTCTCTGGATGAACATTCATATCCACATCAAACACACCCGCTATAAAGTGTGCAAATACCGTGGAAGAGGCTGTAGAAAGGCCTCCTACCATAATGATAATAATCCCTCGCCTTAAGAAACGATGAAATGTACTTTTCCCGCCTTGGATCAGATCTGAGTTTACATATTTTAATCTATTTTTCCGCCTATTAATCATCACTAGCATCGGTACCTTTATCATTGTTTCCAAGAGAGTTTTCTACATCTTTAAGATCTTTCTTTAACGCTTTTATACACGACATTCATCGTCGTTGCATTCACTGTAGTTATGCCGTCGACTTACCCTATAATAAAGCTCTTTAGATACCAATTCGTACTTTATCTATCTCAAATCTCTTCTTGACCTCAACTTAGCTTGAGGTTTTAGCCTTAGTCGCACGATTAAAAATCAACAATGAAAAAAGGAACCATTGTGTCCAAAATTGCGATTATTTATTTCTCTAAAACCGACGTTACTGGTCAGCTTGCTCGCGCGATTGCCGCAGGCGTTGAACAACAAGGCATTAAGCAGCAAGATGACTGTGAAATCCTCTCTCACCGAATTGAAGGCAGTGAGATTATTGAGGGACGTTTTGTGAACCCTAAACTAATGGATGAACTTGCTGAGTGTGATGCGATTATCTTTGGCTCACCGACCTATATGGGCGGTGTAGCAGCGCAGTTTAAAGCATTTGCAGATGCAAGCAGTGAATCTTGGTATTACCAAAAATGGGCGAGCAAAATCGCGGCTGGCTTTACCAGTGGTGGGGCAATGAATGGCGACCAATCTTGCACATTACAATATCTACAAACGCTCGCTAACCAACACGGCATGATGTGGGTCGGGTTGGATAAGATCAGCAATTCTGGGGAGCAAAACCTGAATCGTTATGGTGTACAAGGTGGTATTGTTGCACAAGGTGGTGAAGGTGGTCAGTTGCATGCTTCTGATGTTGCAACGGCAGAGTATCTTGGCAAACGAGTCGCTATGCTCGTGAACAAGCTCTCCACTCGCTAACAATAAAAAGAAGCCCCGTAAGATACATCTTCGGGGCTTCATATTTATCGCTTGTTTTGAGCGCTACTTCTTGATGTAGAGGTCTTTCGAGTAGATACGACCTTCTACGTTGCTCTTGGCAAAACCTCCAACCGTAGGACGAACCAAACGCGCTTGCATGTAGTAGTAAATCGGTGCGATTGGCATATCCGCCGCCAACAATTGCTCGGCTTGATCATAGAAACCTTGGCGCGCTTTCTCATCGGTTGCGGCCAATGCACTGTTCATCGCGTTGTCGTACGCTTCATTGCTGTAACGTGCAAAGTTACCCGAAGAACCTGAGCGAAGTAAGCTCAGGAAAGTAGACGCTTCATTGTAATCACCACACCAGGAAGCGCGCATCACATCGAAATTGCCTTGTTTACGCGCCACTAAGTATGACTTCCACTCTTGGTTTTCTAACTCCACGTGTGCACCGAGATTTTTTTGTAGCATCGACGCTATCGCAACCGCGATCGATTTGTTTGCCTCACTGGTGTTGTACAGCAATTTAAAATCGAGCGGCTTGTCTTGGCTGTAACCCGCTTCTTTTAACAACTGACGCGCTTTCTCGTCACGTTGTTGCTGACTCCACTTACTGTATTCAGGCGGCGTCGCATCAAACCCTGCGGTGTACTGATGCGCAAAAGTATAAGCAGGAAGGTTGCCCACTTGCGTGACACCATTCGTAATCACATCGCGCATGATGGAGTACGACACCGCTTGACGCACTCGCACATCATCAAATGGCGGACGAGTGGTATTGAACGCGTAGTAATACGTACACAATAATGGCACCACCGTGTAAGCCTGCTTGTAATCTTGTTTAAGCTTCTGCGCCATATGAGTCGGCACATCTGACGTGATATCCAGCTCTCCTGCCGCATAACGATTGATTGACGCGTTTTGGTTTTCAAACGGAATGTAAGTCACTCTGTTTAGATGCGTATCTGCGCTGTCCCAGTAACTTGGACTCTTAACCAGTTCAATGCGCTCATTCACGACCCACTTATCCAATGTGAATGCACCGTTGCTAACAAATTGGTCTGGATCGCTCCACGGCTTGTCGCGGTTTTCCACTGTCGCTTGATGCACTGGCATCATGGACGTGTGCCCGGTCATGGCAACAAAGTACGGAACTTGGCTGTCCAACTCAAAACGTAAGGTGTATTTATCCACCGCCACGATACCGAGATCGTCCAAAGGCTTTTTGCCCTCTGCCACATCGGCGATGTTTTTGATCTTGGTGAGTTTGAGATACCAAACATTTGGAGAAGCGGTTTTCGGGTCCACCGCTCGGCGCAGTGAATAGACAAAATCATCCGCTGTCACAGGCTCGCCATTCGACCATTTCGCGTCTTTGCGCAAGTGAAAAGTAAAGGTTTGGTTGTCGTTGGTTTCCCATGATTCTGCCACACCGGGAATAATGTTTCCGTCACGATCTTGAATCACAAGCCCTTCAAATAAGTCACGAATCACATGCATTTCTGGCAGACCTTCGGCTTTCGCTGGGTCAAGCGTCGCCGCCTCTGCGTCATTCGCACGTACTAAATGCTGTTCTGCGGCAAGTTGAATGCCTTTAGGTAAGGTCTCCGCAGCAACTGATGTAGCAAGAAAAGGGGTGAATAAAGAGGAAATCAGCAACGCCGTTGAATGTTTTTTAAAATCCATATCGTTTTTCGTTCTCCTAACGCGTCTTGTGAAGCAAGTGCCACAATTAACATTTCAACCGTTGACGAGTTTAAACGGTTCAGTTTAGCTAGGTGTAATTAGCTTAGATATTGATACTACTTCATCAATCAGGAGATTACGGTGAGTCTAATTCCAAGAACGGAAAGAGCGGCATTTTTAATTCGGCCAACATCATACGGTCAATCCGTGCTTGGTGCGCCATTACTGTATTTTCCGGCTCAAGTCGAAAGTGCTTCACGAGGTTTGATTTTGGCAGGCACTCACGGGGATGAGACAGCCTCGATTGCAGGTTTGTCCTGCGCGCTAAGAAGCTTGCCTGCTGAAAACTTACGACATGATGTGATTCTGTCAATGAATCCTGACGGCAACCAACTAGGCACACGCGCAAATGCAAACCAAGTGGATCTCAATCGCGCGTTTCCAACCCAAAATTGGACTGAGCATGGCACAGTGTATCGATGGAGCTCTCACACACCCGTTCGAGACGTACAGGTGAAAACTGGCACTAAAAACCAACTAGAGCCTGAAGTTAGCGCATTAATTAACTTGATTGAACTGCGCAAGCCAAAGTTTGTGGTGTCGTTTCATGAACCGCTTGCTTTTGTGGATGATCCCAAACATTCCGACCTTGCCAAATGGCTCGGCGAGCAGTTCAAACTGCCAATCGTTGACGATATCGACTACGAAACACCCGGCTCATTCGGCACTTGGTGTAGTGAACGTGATTTACCTTGCATCACGTTGGAGTTACCAGCGATTTCTGCCGATCTCACCATTGAAAAACATCTCTCTGCTTTTATTGCTTTGCTGAGGCACGATCCGGATCTCTAGTCCGCTGTTAAACAAGCAATCATGTGAGGATCTGTTTGATGTCGGTACTGATATCGCTGATCAACTGACGGGCACTGTCGTCTCTTTGCTGAACCAAGATGATAAACAGCAAATCGGTGATCACGTTTTGCGCGGTACGCGAAGCAATGGATGAGCTGCGATGTTCCGTTTCATTGGCAATCGTATCAAACGTAACATCGGCAATACCGCGCAAGCGACTTCTTCCAGGCGCAGATAACGCAATCACCTTCGCGCCCTGCTCTTTTGCCGCTTCTGCCGCGACGAGAATTTCTTTGCGCTCACCCGAAAACGAGATTGCGATCTGAACATCTTCTGGAGAGAGCGTGCGGGCAACAGCTATCTGCACGTGGCTGTCTTGTTCAGAAAGCGCCGTAATACCAAGTTTAAGCAGTTTAAAGCTTAAATCCTTCGCGGTCAGTGCAGAGCCCCCAATCCCGACCACTTGCACTCGACGCGCTTCACTCAACCATTTCACCGCTTGGTGACACGCTTCGTAAGACAGCGTATTGGTGGTTTGAAACATAGCGTCGGTTTTCGCTTTCACCAGTTTCTGTGAAATAACCGCAATGGGGTCGTCAGCCAAAATATCACTGTGCAGCGGTGTCGACTGCATCGCATGCTTACGGCCAATCTCTTCATTCAGAGCTAACTTAAACTCGCTGTAACCTTTAAAGCCAATACGCTGAGTAAATTTCACAATGCTCGATTGACTCACTTTTACTTGCGCCGCAAGTTCTTGGCTGGTGAGCAGCGCCGCCTTTTCTGCGTTTTCAACAATCCAATCGCCAACCAAACGACCACTTTGCGAAAGCTGAGTACGCCTCGCGACTATCCTATTGATAACTGACACAACAAAAACCTCAAAAATTTTAAATAAATTATTCCAAAACAGAAATAATAGGCGTTTGATTTAACCCCCTGATTATTCTAACCAAGACAGTTAATCCCGGATGTAATAGACGTATATTTTCTCTCATTATTCCAAATTTCTCCTGCATAAAGAATAACCTCAAGTGTGATTTTTATCACCAAACCTGAATATTTTATTCCATAAAATCGCCCTCAGATTGAACATTACGAAGAGTGCAAAACATGAAAATTGATTTAAGCAGATTGGTGACAGAAAGCCGTAACCCAGCCAGTGCCGAGATCGATACGCTTTCGACCATCGAGATGCTGCAAGTCATTAATGAAGAGGATCAAAAAGTCCCGCTCGCGGTAAAAGCGGTGCTACCACAAATTGCAGAGACAGTTGACGCAATTACCCAAGCTTTTGCAAATGGTGGCCGTTTAATTTACATGGGAGCTGGTACGTCAGGTCGCTTAGGCATTCTTGATGCAAGCGAGTGTCCTCCTACCTACGGCACGCATCCAGATATGGTGATTGGCTTAATTGCTGGTGGGCATCAAGCGATTTTAAAAGCGGTAGAAAACGCAGAAGACAACGCGAAAATGGGTCAAGACGACTTAAAAGCACTTCACCTCTCCAAGAATGACGTGGTTGTAGGCATCGCTGCAAGTGGCCGTACACCTTATGTGCTAGGTGGTTTGGAGTACGCTAAATCCATCGGAGCCACGACCGCATCTATCGCCTGTAATCCAGAATGTGCCATGGCAGAAGCGGCCGACATCGCGATTCTGCCGATAGTTGGCGCAGAGGTTGTCACTGGATCTTCTCGCATGAAAGCCGGCACCGCACAAAAACTGGTGCTAAACATGCTCACGACAGGCGCAATGATTCGTAGCGGTAAGGTATTTGGCAACTTAATGGTGGATGTAGAAGCCACTAACGCCAAGCTCATCCAACGCCAAACCAACATTGTTGTGGAAGCAACCGGCGCATCAAAAGAAGAAGCAGAGCGAGCATTAAATGCCTGCGGTCGCCACTGCAAAACCGCCATCTTAATGATTTTGGCCGATTTGGATGCCGAACAAGCCAAATCACGCCTCGCCGCGCACAACGGCTTTATTCGCGCAGCACTAAATAATAACTAAATAATCCGAGTTCTGAAGGATAGACCCTATGGCAAAAATAACTTCAAACACAGTATCGCAGTTGCTGTCCGCAGTAGGTGGCAGTAGCAACGTAAGCAAATGTGGTAACTGTATGACGCGTTTGCGTTTATCGCTCGCCAACAATGGCTTGGCTGATCAATCAGTTATCAAGCAAATTCCCGGCGTAATGGGTGTCGTGGAAAGCGATGAGCAGTTTCAGATCATTCTCGGTCCCGGAAAAGCTCAACAAGCAGCTGAGATGATGAATCAATTGATCGACAGCTTAACCTCTGGTGATAGTGAAGAACCAGATAAGCCGCAACAAGATCTTTCTGCCGTCGCGGCCGAGCAGAAAAAACAGATGAAGAGCAAACAAACCAGTGCGGTTCAGCGTTTTTTAAGCAAGTTTGCCACCATCTTTACGCCGTTGATCCCTGGTTTTATTGCCGCTGGTTTGTTGCTAGGTTTTGCGACGTTATTGGAACAAATGTTTGTTCTCGACCAGACACCAAGCCAGTTTATGTTGGATCTGATCGCCTACATGAAAGTCTTTGGTAAGGGTCTGTTTGCTTTCCTAAGTATTCTGATTGGTTACAACGCGCAGCAAGCATTTGGCGGCTCTGGTGTTAATGGTGCCATTCTCGCCTCTTTGTTTGTGCTGGGTTACAACCCAGAGGCGACATCCGGCATTTACTCTGGCATGAACGAGTTTTTCGGCTTTGCGATTGATCCGCGCGGCAACATTATCGGCGTACTTTTAGCAGCGATCATCGGTGCACAAGTCGAGCGTAAGGTTCGTCAATACATGCCAGATGATCTGGACATGATCTTAACGTCCGTTATCACTCTATTGATCATGGGTGCGGTAACCTTCTTGATCATCATGCCGATCGGCGGCGAGCTGTTTAAAGGGATGTCTTGGTTGTTCCTCAACTTGAACGATAACCCATTAGGCGCTGCAATCTTGGCAGGTTTGTTCTTACTTTCTGTGGTATTTGGCATCCACCAGGGTTTTGTTCCAGTGTACTTCGCATTGATGGAAGCACAGGGCTTTAACTCGCTATTCCCTATCCTGGCGATGGCAGGTGGCGGTCAGGTTGGCGCGTCAATGGCGCTGTATTTCAAAGCCAAAAAAGACGCTCTACTGCGCACCCAAGTTAAAGGCGCTATTATTCCGGGTCTTCTAGGCATTGGCGAACCATTGATTTACGGCGTGACATTACCACGCGTAAAACCATTCGTTACCGCTTGTATTGGTGGTGCTGCGGGCGGCTTCTTTATCGGTTTAGTTTCTTACCTTGGCTTACCAGTTGGTCTTAATACGGTGTTTGGCCCGTCCGGTATCGTGGCGATTCCTCTCATGACATCTGAAAATGGCATCTTCCCAGGCATGATGGTGTTTGTTGCCGGCCTGCTTATCTCTTACATCGTCGGCTTCCTCGCGACTTACTTCTTTGGCTGCAAAGACGTCGATTTAAGCTAAATCATTCTTCCCCTATAGGAATGGACTAGCTCGCGCCCTTGGCAAACAAGGGCGCACCCTCTCTCTACTTCACGACAATTTTTCTTATTCCGTTACTCGGAAGGGGCTTTGTCGTATCTAAAACAATAGAAATGAAAGGTCGTTAATCATGAAAAAGCACATTTTGACTCTACTTCTCCCTACATTGATGGCATCAAACGCAATGGCAGCGCAGCTGTATCAAGCAGAAGATGGGTCAGTTTTAAATATTTACTCTCGTCTTGGTTTCAATGTCACCAGTAAAAATGACGAGCACGGCGATGCAAATGGCGAGTTTGATGGCCGTATTGGTTTAAACGGTTCACAAACCATCAACGAGTACGCGTCGATCATCGGCCAAGCGCAATACCAAGTGGGTGCAGCTGAATACGCAAACCAAGTAAACGACAAACCGTCTCTGACCGCACGTTATGTATGGGCGGGTATTGATGCGAAAGATTATGGTCGCATTACTGGTGGTCGCGTGGCATCTGGATTGATTATGTTTACCGACATTGGTGATGTGTTCGCCTCTTCCGATGTTTCTATGGCGCGCCAAGCGAATAAAGTCGACAAAACCGCGACGCAAGTTTTCCGTCAAGATGGCACGCTGCAATATCAAAACAGCCTAGGTAATTTCGACTTTTCTGTCGCGTACATTTTAGGAAACAACACTTCTGAGCTCGACTACGGTTACAACGCTGCACTGCGTTATACGCTAGACATGGGGAATTTGGGTACCTTGGCGCCAGTGGTGGCGATGCAGAAAAATAAAGGTGATGAACGTGAAAGCAACGACACCGATTACACATTCTGGGGCGCAGGTACGCGTTACTACCTAGGTGATTTGATGTTGGGTGCGTTGTACTCGGAAGATGAACTTGAGGGCTATTACTCACAAACTAGTACCGACAAAGTGATGGAACTGACGGCGGTTTACAGTGTAAATGACAAATGGGCACTGCGTGCTGGTTATCGTTCTTTAGAAAACAGTGATGGTGACGAGCTAGAGCTGAAAGATACAACGCTAGAAGTGCAATACAAACTGACGCATCGTTCTTCTATCTACACAAACTACGTTGATCGTAACGGTTCGCGTGGCTACAGCAATGGACAAGAAGTCTCGTTTGGCGGTGCGCACGCAGACGAAAGCTACTACCACTTAGGTCTGCGTTACGAGCTGTAAGCACGATACTTAATGTAAGTTAGCTGAATCCATGAGCTTCTTCTGTGTCCGGTCAGTAGTTATTGCCTTTAATGCTGATTTGAAGAAGCTCACCCTCGTAATATGTTTTCTTCGTTACCTGTTTTGACCAACACGCCTGCATCAGGAAAACTGGTGACAGTAGCTAACAATTTTCCATCGACAAAGTGCAATGCCGCATAATCGTGAATACCATAACAAGTGATGCTCGGTAGAGAACGAGCAAAGGCTTGGAAAACCTCAAACTTCTCACCGACATGGGAAAAATGCGCCGCAGCCAAACCGTCAATTAATCCAAGACAACGCATAACTTGGTATGCTTCGGGATCACTGTCTGTCACCGCAAACTCAAACCAACAAATTGCACCAGCGCTCATGCCACAAATGATGATGCCTTGTTCATAACACTGCTTGAGTATTCTATCGATTCCCCATTCGCGCCAAATGGCCAACATCGAACGCGTATTACCGCCACCGACGTAAATGATGTCTTGTTCAAATAGCGTTTCTTTCCAACCAGCATCAAACTTAAACAACGGAAAATGGGTTACGTTTTCACTAAGCTTCGCATTGTAAAAACGTTCAATCACTTCATCGGCGTCTCCCGTGGCTGTCGGTAGAAAACAAATGTTTGGATTCTCCTTACCAGACAAAGACAAAATGTATTGATCGAGCGGGCTCGGATTCTCTCCCATCATCCAGCCACCACCACCAATCGCAATACAGTGTTTTCGCATTCCTTTGTTTCCTCAATTGTTGCTAAGTTTGTTGTCGCTATTCGCCGACAGAATATATGTTCCTAAAGTGATCAATGAACGCCCGCGTTCTTCTTGGTAAGTGCTCACGTTTTGGGTAAAGCAGATAAAGCGGCAAAATCGCATCCGTCTGCCATTCTGGTAGTAAGATCACGAGTTGTTCTTTTTGTGCAGATTCGAGTTTAGCCAGTGCAAATTCATCTAACATGGCTACACCACAGCCAGCCAAAGTAGCATCCAAGATGGACTGGACAAGATTAAAACTCAGCGTACTTTCTAACTCAATGCTGCACTGCTGTTGAGTTTGCTTATGCGTAAACGTCCACTTGTCTAACACCAAGTCACGACTTTTATAAAGGATGTGCTCTAAGTCACCAAGCTCCTCTGGCGTACTTACATTTGGTTTATCCGCTAAATACGAGCGATGAGCGATCGGTTTACAGTGTAAAGTGCGTAGCTGATGGCCGACGTATCCCTCTGGGGGAGTATCGGTAAAGTAGAATGCGATATCAAACCCAGCCTCAATCAAGTCGAGAGGTGTCTCTGTGAAGATCACTTCAACACTCACTTGTGGATGTTGCAATCGAAACTCGATCAATGTTTGGCTGAGTAACGCAGCTCCGAAAGAAGCGGACGCCGCTATTCTCAATTTTCCCGATACGATCTCGTTTGCCATGACTTGCTCATTGATCTGCTCAGCGCCTTCGAGCAGTTGCTTTACCTGCTGATAAAACCGCAAACCATCGTAGGTCAAATTAAACTGGCGCGTAGTTCGCTGAATAAGCTGCACCGACAATATGTCTTCAAGCTGTTTAAGTTGCCGACTTACATGCGCATTCGAACAATTCAGGCGCTTTGCTGCGCCAGCAATACTTCGCTCCTCGCACAAAGCGACGTAAAGTGGTACGTAGCTGAGCCATTTTATTTCCATACAGTAATTCTGAATCTCTAAAATCAAACTACTGGAAATAATAGAAAGCCTCTAAACTCTGTACAACCTAAATTTGAAAGGATGAGTTATGAGTGTTTTCGACACGTGGTTAAAAGGTCAAGTCATTAAAGATCACATCACTAATCCCAATATCATCGTTGGCGATTACAGCTATTACTCGGGCTTCTATCATCAAAAAAGCTTCGAAGAGCAAGCGGTACGCTACTTGTTGGGTGACCCCGTCACACTTCAAGAATGGCAAAGTAGAGAACCCGATAGCATCGACAAATTAATCATTGGCAAGTTTTGTTCCATCGCTTCTGGAGCCACCTTCATGATGGCAGGAAACCAAGGTCATCGCATTGACTGGATTTCAACCTTCCCCTTCTCTCCTGAAGAATTTGGAGAAGGCGTACAAGACGGTTTCGAGCGTGCCGGAGACACAGTGGTGGGAAATGATGTTTGGATTGGCAGTGAGGCGATGATCATGCCCGGAGTAAACATCGGCGATGGAGCCGTCATCGGAGCACGCACCGTAGTGACGAAAGACGTGCAACCTTATTCGGTGGTGGTTGGAAACAACCAAGTCGTACGTCAACGATTCAGCGATAAAGAGATTGAAACTCTACTCAATATCCAATGGTGGAACTGGCCAATAGAACACATTAAACAAGCAATGAAAGTAATGTGTAGCAGCCAAGTCGGTGCGCTTGCGGATTACTATCAAGAGCACATTGTCGATTTGTAGATAAACAAAAGCCCACACATCTTGTTGCGACGTGTGGGCTCAGTGAGTAAGAAAGCTTAAACCGCAGCGACGTCCTCTTCTTCCAAGTTCGCCGAGACTTTAATTTCGTATTGATTGAAACGGAACGAACAACCGCCATGAGTGCGCTTTGTCGTTACTTGTTCGTCGCCAAACTGCACCGTCACGCGAGTGAAGACACGCTCTTTGGCTTCGACAATATTTTCTTCTAACGCGACTTCAAAGTCATGTTCCGTTTGTTCTAGCTTTTGCTTTATCGCTTCAAGCTGCTCGTTGTTTTGTGTTTTCATCACATCAATCTGAGCTTGTTCTTCGTCGGTACGTTCGGCTTTAGGACGTTTCTTAAATTCGAGCTCTTTGCGAATCACATCCATCGTGCCTTCTTGAGCGCGTTTGTATTGATCTTTTAGCTCTGCTAATCGCTCCTTAAATGCAGAATAGCGCGCGAACGCTTCTACCTTAGTGGCGGTGTCGCCTTCTACGCCCAATTGCAAGCACACCACTTTGTCACCGACTTTTGCATCTCCGCCGCTGAGCGTGCCGTTCCTACCGTTCGCATCCAGCACCGTCAGATTGCGCCCACAAACAATATCGTTATTCATGCTGTGCACCGCCAATTCAATATCTTCTCCGGCTTGCAAATCACAATATTGGGCGTAGCTTGCGCGAATCGAACCTTTGGCTTTGACGTGACAACTCTTTGGCTGGCCATCACTCACGGTGTGGCCAATGATCCCTTTACCAACTTGAATGTCGTCTTGCGCTTGTACGTCAGCCGATTCAATGAAGCCGCCTACAGTAATAGAGCCCGTCGCTTTAACAATCATGCCGGATTCAATGTTGCCACCGATAATCACATTCCCTTTAAATTTCACGTGACCTGTATTCACGCCAACGCTATTGAGGCAAAGTGCGTTATCAACTTCGATGGTTTTATCTTTAATCAGAGGCGTACCGGATACCGATGCGATCAATAGGTTTGGGTCGTGCTTGCATATCTCGGTGCCCTTGCCTGGCTTCATTGGGCTGTCTTTTCCAGCTTGTGGAGGAATCACTCGCCCTTGAACAGTAAAACCAGGCGTACCTTTGGTCGCAGGCGTGTGGCGCATCACCTCATCGCCTACGTCAACCGCGATAGTTTCACCGAGGTTACGTAAATCAATTTTGTCGCTAGCAGATTGGCCGTCTTTGGGTTTGAGGATGCGTTTGGTGATGTCTTTAACGAGAGGAGTAAAAAGAGCGTCTTTGCCTTTGATAGGTTGCTTACCAACCGCTACAGGTTGAGAAAAAGTTTCGCCGGGTTTGAGCTGAGTGCTGACAACCAACACTTTCTTCAAAGCCAGTTTGTTGATGCCTTTCGAAACTCGCGCTTGAGCAAGGGCTTGAACAATCTCGGGGCCACGTAAACCTCGGCCTCCGTACGCGCCGACAACGTTCATACTGGCGAGCATGTCATTATTCGATAATTCAACCTCAACTTGCGCGTTGCGTTTTTCCGCAATGACGATGCCTTCGTAGGCCTCGGCTTTACGTTCTTTGGCGCAGTTAATGAATCTCACGACTTCCCCCTCAACAACAAACATCTTTTCAGCGTTCATTGCGACGAGCTGCTCGTTTAATTCATTTTGATTTAGCTCACCACCGAGGTCCACTTCTCCCGGAAGACGGGCTATCACCTTGGTCTTATCTTCAGATAACTCAAGACACAGCTTCCACATACCCTTACCACTTTGCTTCCCATCAACACTTTCAGTCTACCCAAATCCGTTTTCTGAACAAACCTCGCATTTCTTATTATAGGGCTCACGTCACTAAAGAAAGTAATCCATCAATAACGGTTAAACAGATATTAAGAGAGCATTTCGATTTAACCTAAAGCTCAATCAAAATACACGCCGAAATAAAAAGGAGCTGGATTTACAGTGTAAAATCAGCTCCTAATAATTTCATTTACAGTGTAAATTTCCCTTTAGTGTTTACAGTGTAAATCGTTCCAAATGTGTCTTACTTCGTCCCTTAACTGCTGCTCAACTTGCCTTCTTCCAGGTAAACCAAATTGCTGAGCACATTCAGTCCAACTACGGTTAAGAAAAAGCTTACTGATCATCAAGTCGGAAGCAGAGTTCAAACCTAAGTTAAGTAACCACTGCTGAAGCCAAGCAGACACGGACTCATAACTGTTACCACCATCAGCATAGCATTCAATTAGTAATAACTTAGCGGGATGAAGTGGACTCATTCCCAAAGGTTGCGGTAATAGAGCTCGAAAAATAGAGGCTTCTAATTTTGGATAGACGTCAGCCACATTGTTAGACAACATTTCTTCAAATAGCGCCTGAGATTCATCGACCCAAGCCGTCTGTTGGGAATCACAAGGTTTGACCATCAAGACTGAATAACAACCGCTAGCAGCATCGCGCATTGACCCTAAACGAATTGCACGGAAGTTCGATTGTAGCCAGAAATGGACCAACTCTTCCGTCGCACCGAAACTCGTGGATAAGTAAGCAATGTGTTTAGCCGCCATTTGATCAAGTTGCTGCAGCATTTTTTGACCGATGCCTCTTCCTTGCAATTCCGGATGAACAGCAATTCTCATGACTCGCAGCGTCGATAGATTCGCGACATTCGGAAATCCTAGGTGGTTTGCAATCGTAATTGGGGCTAAGTGTCCTTTAGGACGACGCTTACCAAGCTGAATTTCTTCAACCAATTCAGCGTCAAGCCCCCCCTCTTCGACCGCTAATATTACCCCCACAACCGCATTATCTTGCTTAGCAAAATAGAGCTGACTGTTGTCGTCTTGCAAAAGGTGAATCAAATCATTCGGCGAGGTCTGATAATGAGCATTAACCAAAAGAGCGAAGCACTCGCGCAGCAAACTAGGCTGCGATATCAAATCGTCCTTATCGGCTTTAGAAAGGGAAATTGAGTCGACCTGGTTAAGTTGATGGTGCGTTAACTCCGCATCCAACAAAAACGCGTCATAGAGCCATGATTCGAGCGCATCATTCATGCTCCAGCGGATGGGCTGTGTCATGTGCCACGTTTTCATTCCCGAACGCTGTTTCTGAAGCCAATCAACAAATTTAATCGTAAAGCCCCGGCCACAACCTTCATAACCGTGAATAGTCGTAGAAAAAACGAGTCGATGATAATGTTCGGTAATGCTTTTGAGCATAGGAACTGGAATTGCAGCCGCTTCATCGACAAGTAACAAATCACATTCAGGTCGACTCAATAATAGTTCATCTGGAGCAATAAATTGAATGGCTCCCTGCCCTGATTCTAATCTGTCCTTCTTAATACGCTGTGCGCTAGGGAGTAAACGTAAAGCATGTTGGTAAACAGGCTCAACGGCTTTTATAGATGGTGCCGTAATTAAGATTCTAAGCGGCTTCTGCTGTAATAAGCTCGCACACGCAATTCCGAGGGCACTTGTTTTTCCACGTCCACGATCAGCGGTCAAAATTAATGGTCGCTTTCGATGTCCAGTTACCACCTTTTCAATTAGAGAAATGGCATGTTCTTGTTCCGTGTAGTGACTTTCTTTTTCTGCTTGCTTGATGTCTGGAGCCGTTGGCAATGGTTTGTCTTGCTCAATAACAACGAGCTTCTCCCATTGTTTGTGCATCCATTGCTGAGCAAAATTCGCATTTTGTCGCAGCTCAGTAATGACAATAAGAAAACCGCCGCCAACCAATGAGCCAAGCGCGGCGGTAAAACTATTGGCGTCAAAGCCATTTCGAGCATCAAACAATAGAACGTCACACTCTCTGCCTAGCAACATGTGCCCTTGTTTAGACGAAACACTGGATACGTTTTTCAAACCAAAATCACCAACAGAAAACCAACGTTGATGGCGCTGCGTTTTATGGAACTCTGACATCAACGCATTTTGCCAAGAAGCCTCGCCTTGAATGACAACACCAATCCTTTGGAAAGATTGGTGAGCTTGATGTTGAAGTGATGAAAGGAAATCAGATTGTGTCTGCATTTTGTCTATCCAACGTTGAACTGACGCAATGGTATCACATCTTTAATTTGACGCTTCTCAGATATAAAAAAACCGCCCGGAGGCGGTTGATTCAATCATCATTTGTTATTGCAGTTTGGTTTGTACAAACGCAAGAATCTCTTCCATTAAGCTGTCGTCAACTTTCTTCAAGTTCAACGCCAGGCTGCTACCTTTTCGGCTATAGCTTGCTCGACCTTTAACTAAGTCGACTTTTTCCGTCTTCTTACCAGGTTTTGCTGGTGCAAGTTCAGTAATCCAATTTTCGATGCTTTCCGTGACTTCTTTTGTCAGACGAGCAACGCCTTGAGCTGTGCTTCGCTGCCATAAAAATCCTTCGCTAGAGCGACATTTATCTAACAGCTCTTGCTGCTGCTCTGGCGTTAGCGTTGAAAACTGTTTGTGCAGTTTCACGATTGTTGGGCGACCGAGATCGCCAACATTCGGATACGCTTGAAGCAGTTCTAACGGTAATGCTGCGGCTTTTAAAGCGCCACTTACCAACGCTTCACTGCACTGGAACATTTTTGCCAATGCTTTCTGATCCTCAGCTTCACCACTATCAAGCTTAGCCTGCATCTCTTTACCTTTTTCGTATAAAGAGAGCGGTTTGTGAGCATTTGCCACATCAGACAAAAACTTAGCATGGTCAGTATTGATGTTGTCAGCAACATAAACCAAAAAATCTTGTTCAGCGAGGATACAAGACATGCGACGACGGCTACCATCTAAAACTTCGATCTTGCCATCTTCAGTTCTACGACCCACAGCTGGATATTGTTGGCCACGCTCTTTGAGTGTGACTAAAACATCAGATAAAGCATGTTCGTTTAAGAACGATTGCTCACGAGCGTTATCAACAAATACTGTTGTTTCTGTCGCAACTTTATTTGCAGGAATACGCACAAGTTCAAACTGAACAATATTTTCACCTGCAACTGCTAGTTCAATCGTTTGAGCTTTCTCTTTTGCCGCAGTTTGCGCCTCTTGCGGAGTCACAACACGACGCTTATTCGTTTTGCCAAATAATTTCGCGTTTAATTCAGACGTTTTCAAAGCCATTTACTTATTACCCCTGATTCAATGACGGCCAATTAGAGTGCAGCACACGCTCTAATTCCAGTGCGCTTTTATGAACAGCGTCTTGCGCGGTAGCTAGTGTCTTCTTACCGCCTTCAAAATCGCTTACTGTCAGATCAAATACTGTGCTGTAGGTATCGGCACAGGTTTCAAACGCACGGCTACGAGGAATAGTAGCCATCATAACTTGGTCACCTAGAAGATAGTTCATTTCAGTTAAAACAGAAACTTGCTTCTTATTGTCGTCCTCAAACATGGTTGGCATCAAGCGAACAAACTCAAGACCATTCCAGTCCTCCGGGAACATTTCATATACCGTAGGCAAATGCTGGAAGAAGTTTACTGTTGAAGCCCAGTCCAGACGCTTAGCCGCACAAGGAATTAGCAAGGCATTTGATGCATACATCGCATTCCATACTAATGGGTCAACGTGTGGACCGGTATCAATCATAATGATATCGAAGTCATCAGCAATTTTATCAATCAGTTGCTCTTTCAGCAGACGGACGATATCGAGTGATGGGTCTTCAGATAGCGTTTGCCATGCTTCCGCATTAAACATCGCGTCTTCTGGAAACGCTGAAATCGACTTTAAGTTCGGATATTGCGTTGGCAGCAATACGTTTTTACGTAAAAATTCACTGTCAATTTCCACACCATCAGGCACGTTACCCAACATAATGTCTACCGCAGAATAGATATTATCATGCTCTGCCATGCTGATTTGCGGGTTGAGGAATAAACGTAGCGAGCCTTGTGGGTCTAAGTCGATTAAACAAATACGGTATCGTTTATCCAAATTTAGCGCTAAACATGCCGCTAAATGAACCGCGGTCATTGATTTACCTGTACCGCCCTTTTGGTTCTGCACATTAATAATCCAAGGTTTGTTACCTGAATTCTTTTTACGCTCATGAAATTTAGGCACTTCAGCCGCATCCATGAGCATGTGTGCTTCTTCTAACGTAATTGAATAATGATTCGCGTTGTTTTTAGTAAATTGATGCCCAGCGGCTTCCATTTTACCAATCGCGTCGTCGAGCTTACGGCGAGTTAGACCAGAACGGGTTTCCATCATCGCTTTCGACATTGGTGGGAAGTAGTTATCGCTTCGCTCTTCTAAAACAATTTCAATACGGTCAGCTTGAACCTGCTGAGTCAGCTCCGCTAACTCAAGAAGGTTTTCAATCGTTTTTTCTCTTTTCATGCCAAATTCCGTTGGAAGGATTTATAATTGCAATTGTACAGCAGTAAAGACCAAAAACAACAAAAAGGTGCACGAACATTTTGAATTACCATCACATAAAAAAACACCCAAATCGACGCTTTTATGATTTATGGTCAAAAAGATAACTATTTTTAATCAAATAATCTTCTCATAAGTGGACACCTAAACTTAAAAATAAAAAGTGTTACAGCGTCACTCATTTACAATGTAAATCAATTTTCTACCGGAACGATTATAATATTAAGCTAAATTACGGGTTATGTTAGACCAATCTAATTTAAACAATAAATAGTAAGTAATATCGGAACAATAAAGACCTGAACACCTTGATCATGTCTCCGAGCAAAATAGGGCAGTTCCAGCGAAACATCTATGGAAGTATGATCAAGGTATGCTTATGATCATGCTTCCGTGTTAATAAGCAAATCCGAAAGCATGATCATGGAAAAATAGAGCAGAGTACGGTGTAAACACGCAAATAAAATAAGATCCATTAATCGGAAATATGATCAAGCCTTAGAATCTCTCGGAAGCATGAGTTTTCTTCTCTGATTTACGGTTGAGTGCAGACAGAATGGGGGATTGAGCAGAAATTGACGGTATAGAAGCCGGAACAATGAAATTGCTCAAGTTGCTATGATAAATCACGCTCTCATGATCATGCTTCCTGTAAATAAGCAGAGACTAGGATTTACTTCTAAATATGAGCGACTTGAATGTATTTTAATCAGATGAGTGATATCTCATCAATATGGACGCCAGAACGATAGATATATTGTCTCTTGATCATAGATCCGAGTATAAATAACATCACCAATGCACAATATAATCATCGTGAAGATCATTATTAAATACTGCATCTGTGGATAACCTGTAAAAACATCATGATCATCGTTTCAAGACTCTTTTGATCATCTTTTCATAACCTTAATGATCATGCTTACGAATAAATATGATCATGCTTTCAGGTTATTGTTGATCATACTTTCAGACTTCTTATGATCATAGTTCCGAAATACATGAAAATAATAGTCTTATAGAACAAAAACTTAGAGAGAAATCTCAAGCCAGATCATTAGATCATATAATCAATTAAGATCAGATTAATCAAAAAGATCAGTTATTTAAAAAACAATCTTTTTTCTTTATTTATGATCTGTTTTTCTTTATTCTTCGGAACCATAGCACAACTACGGCTAGTGTGATCTGGATCTAAAATGACGGCTGATGAAAAAATTCTGATTAAAGCACCGAGAAGCCACAAAGATGGCCATCTTTTTGAGGTACATGAATCCTCTGCGGATTGGGTAGAGCAGTACCAACATTTCAAAGGGGTGACCAAAAGCATCTTAGAGTTGCTTAATCTGATCTCATTACGAGGCTTCAGCAGCAAGGATGGTTTGGTTTCAACCACAGAGATTGTGGAAGCAACAGATGGGCAACTCACACGTGCAGCCCTGCAACAACGTTTGCGCGCGGCAGTAAATATTGGTTTATTTACTCAAACACCGGTGCGTTTTGAAGAGGGACTTGCTGGTAAAACGATGCTACATAAATTTGTGAATCCCAATCAGCTTATATCTGTGTTGGGAGCAACAAGTCTTGTTACCGACAAAGTTCGTCAGAACGAAAAACAAAAACGTTCGAAAGCATTGGCTCAGACTCAAGTAAACAAACGTTTGTTGAATGAGCACGGGTTAAACACACCTCCCACGATGAAAGATGAAGCCGATCAATTTGTTGTATCTCCAACAAATTGGGCTGGGATCATTGACCAAGCACTTGCGCCACCAAGAACTCGAAAAAGTTATCAGAAATCCATGGTGTCGATCTCTGGCACAAAAGCCGTTATCGAGACGCGATCATCCAAAAATATCATGACTGTGGATGATCTCATGACCCTGTTCGCTCTCTTCACGTTAACGGTTCAGTATCATGATCATCACAAAGATCAGTATCAGCTTGATGCTGCTCACGTACCAAACAAAACGCCGCTATACATCACTGATATTTTGTCGCTCAGAGGCAAAAAAGACAGTGGCCCAGCTCGTGATTCCATTCGCGATAGCATTGATCGCATTGAATTCACTGATTTTCAGCTCCATGAACTTACTGGACGTTGGCTAAGTGAAAACATGCCAGAGGGCTTCAAAAGTGATCGTTTTCGTTTTCTTGCACGAACCATCACAGCCTCTGAAGAGGCACCTGTGGAGGGAAGCGATGGTGAAATTCGTATCAAGCCAAACTTATATATTTTAGTTTGGGAACCTTCGTTTTATGAAGAGCTGTTAACACGCGATTATTTCTTCTTGTTTCCGCCAGAGATCTTGAAACAACATACGTTGGTGTTTCAACTGTACTCTTTCTTCCGTAGTCGCATGGTTCGTCGTCACACGGATTGCATGCTACTGAGTGAGTTAAATCAGAAGCTTGCACGTAACATTGAATGGCGTCGGTTCTCCATGGATCTGATCCGTGAGCTGAAACGCTTGTCAGACGGCAAAGGGACAGACGATCTTTTTGTGGTGAACTTATGGGGCTATCACTTAACGATCGAAACTATGATCGAGAATGATAAAGTGATGGATTACCAGATCGACATCAAATGTGACGTCGAAGAGGTGCTGCGTTACTCACGTGCTCGTACAACCAACGCAGGCAAGCGCAACATGGCGCCTACGCTGCCAAACCCGCTTCGTAATGAGATGGTAACCCGACAGCAGCTTGAGGAGCTCTCAGGCATCATAGACGGCGAATTTGAGCCCATTCAACGCAAAGCACCGTCTCCAAGAGGAAATTTAGGGCGACGCGTGAAGCAAAGAAAACATTTGGTAGAGATCAATGCTGATGAGATCACCATTACTCTATCTAAATATACCTCACCAGAGGCTCTAGAACGCAGTATAACGGCTTTGTCTGCGATGACAGGGCACTCCTATGCCTCAATCAAAGAAGAGTGCTCAGATTACATAGAGAAGCTCGATTGGCTAAGGGTAGGGGATGAGCCGATTCCTTATGAGACATTAAGTAAAACCGTCGAGCTGTTTAACACCCAGAACGATGTTAAGCATCTTACCATCGAGCGCTTGATTGCGGGGTTAGCGGTGCGTCGGAAAGTTTGTCGTCAAATCTTCGATGGTCACATGGATGAAATGGTATTTCGTGCCTTGGATGAAATGGCGATTTAAAAGTGTCGCTTGATGTGTATCAAGCTATAGGTGTGATGTATCGGTTTGAAATGTAACAATGTCTTTCGATGATAAAAAACAGACTTAACTCTTACAAACCACTGACATTAGAAGCCAAGCCTAATACTACTATTTATCCCGAATAGACAACCTTTTGTCCTTTCTGATGATTAATAGATTGGCTCATATTGTTACATTCATTCTGAATAGACTTCGCGAGTTTCTCCTCAGGAAACTCGCTTTTTTTTGCCTAAAATTCCGCTAATTAAGCCTTGATCATTTTTCCGGACTAATGAGGTAAACCTTGATCATGCTTCTTGGATTCATTCCAGTGTAATGAACGCATCAACGCAACATGTGATTCGATTAAGCTATGGGCTTGTTCCTGCCACTTGTTTTGATCACACTGCTGATTACAAAACTCTAACGCCACAACGGTGAGATGCTGAAGTCGTCTCAAACACCAATCTTTGATCAGAATATCAGTCGAGACTTGGCATGCTGCTTGTTCAAGCTTTGCACTCGTATAAAGCAAGGTTTGATATGCTTTCTGAGGGTCTTGGTAGCTTGCATGTTGAAACACGCGTAAACATCCATCCAACCAGCAAGCAATCGCTTTACTTTGAAGATCACTCAATTCGGGTCCAAACACGTCATCAGGCACCTGATATAAGATCGTTTCCAATTTTTCTACTTGATCATGTTTCCGCTGTTCGTACCACATGGCGATTTGATCTTGCCAAGTACTCAAATCCATTACGCTGCCTCAGTCCATTGTTTTACATAGTGATTTGGCCCTATTTGATCAAATTCGTCGACAATTATGCTGCTACGTTGACGAATTTCATCGGCATCTATCGAATAGTTTGGCTCATTTTTCACTAAGTTACCAAAAGGTAAGTCAGGAGCAGGAACGGCAGAAATCAACAGCTTAGTATAAGGATGCTGCGGATTCTTAAGTATTGAATGAGTGTCGCCCCATTCAACGATTTGCCCTTTGTACATTACTGCGGTTTCTTCCGCGATGTAGTGCGCAGTCGCCAGATCATGTGTGATGTATAAAAAACCAATTCCCAGTTCTTGCTTCATTCGTTGCATTAAATTCAACACTCCCAAGCGAATAGAAACATCCAGCATAGACGTAGGCTCATCCGCAAGAATGATTTGCGAACCTACCGCTAAAGCCCTTGCTAAGTTTACTCGCTGACGTTGCCCACCACTGAGTTCGTGAGGGAACCTATTCAATGTCTCTTCAGGTAGTTCCACCAGCTTTAGAAGCTCTTCCAAGCGGGCTGGGATGTCGCGCTCGTTTTTGACTTGTTTATGAATTTTTAAAGGACGTGTTAGGTGATGGCGAATGGTATGAGTTGGATTGAGAGAGCCAAACGGATCTTGAAACACCATTTGTACTTTACTGCGATATTCTTGTAGAGCAGATCGTGACGTGATCTCATTTATGTCAGTGCCATTGAAAAGGATCTCGCCTTCCGTTGCAGGATAGACTTTGGTTATTAAACGAGCGCAAGTACTCTTACCGCAGCCTGACTCTCCAACCAAAGCCAAGGTTTTTCCTGCGTACAGATCAAAAGTCACTCCTTGAAGCGCACGAAAGGTTTCCTCTTTCGCTAAACCACCGCCCACTTTGAATTCTTTAATCACATTTTTCATTTGGATGATAGGCTGGCTCATGGTTACGCTCCTTGTAACTCTGGTTGTTTGTGGACGTCATGGATGTTTGGGAAAGAAGCCCATAGCTTTTGCGTGTAGGGGTGTTGAGGATGATTGCGTATATCGTATGCTCGATTGACTTCGACGATTTCTCCGTGACGCATGATTGCAATTCGATCACATAGTTGGCTCATGAGTGCCAGGTCATGAGTGATAAAGAGGACCGAAAAACCGAACTCACCTCTAAGCTGATAAATTTGCTGTAAAATTTCTCTCTGTACCACTACATCTAATGCTGTTGTGGGTTCATCCATAATGATCAGTTTTGGATTTAGAGACAAAGCAATGGCTATCACCAAGCGCTGACGCATTCCTCCTGAAAATTGATGAGGATATTCTGCTAAGCGTTCTCGAGGAATATTGACCAAGTCCAACAACTTTTCTGCTCTATCTTTTGCTTGAGCGTTAGTGAGGCCTTGATGGTGTCGTAACACATCTGCAAATTGCTCTTGTATCGTTAAGACAGGGTTGAGTGAGTTCATCGCGCTCTGGAACACCATGGCGATTTCACTCCACCTTAGAGCGGTCAGTTCAGAGTCTGAGATACTAAGGATATCTTTGCCATCAAACCATATTTTACCGCCAGAAATGAACGCTGGCGGCTTATGAAGACGATTTATTGAGAATGCGATTGTGCTTTTACCACATCCAGATTCACCGGCAAGACCAAATACTTCGCCTTTGCCGATATCAAAGCTGACGGACTTTACCGCATTAAAATCACCATTATCAGTGATGTAATCGACGCACAAATCTCGGATCTGGATGACCGGGTCATTGTGGTATGCATGACTTAAGTTAATACCATCCATATAAACACCTTATCAATCTAAAAGATAATTATTATCATTATCAGGTGTGGCGGTTTTTAGAAAGTATCAAGCCATGAATCAGTGAAGTGACTCGAAAGTTAGGTGAAACAGGAAGTGGTGTAATGCGTCGTTGATAAAACTAAAGAAGAGCAGAATTGAGAGCTAGATCAGCACACTTTTCGTAGGGGGAATTACTCAAATTTAATCGTAAATTTGTCCCTTGGCAAAACTTAAATGATGAATCTATTAAGGAGTTAACGAAAGGGCGGGAGGGGTCACATTTCCCTACAGTTTTTCTTACCACCTTGTTCCGGTTTTGCTATAGATTACGCATCGAAAACATGGTGTGTTCGGAGGAAATATGTCCATTAATTCTATCGACCATGACGAGATGACCAACATCGCTCACAAATGGGAATTACCTGATGAGGAAACCGTTGTGAAGCCAGAGAAAACAGTGAAATCAGCAGAAGCCAGAAGACGCATTGAAGCGTTACGTGAGATCCGTGAAAGTGGGTTGACCATTGAAGAAGCAAGGGAGCTTGGCTTGATACACTGATCGCCTCAGGTTGGTTTAGCAACCCATAGGGTAGTCGACGGACTGCCCTTTTTATTTTTTCACTCTATTACTCTCTTATTCAAAACCTCCATTTATCTGTCTTGCGCCTCAAAAGCACGAGTTTCACACTCACGTCCCGTCCCGAAGAAGTTTGACAATCTGACCTTGTGTTACTAGATATATCAGTAGCGATATGCTTTTTGTTGATTATCGCAACCACAAAGCAAGGAGCGCAAGTATGGTTGATCAAATCCTTTTTTATGAGCCCGATGAGCCCCACGGTTTTCTCTCAAATTTTTGCCATGCCCCAGTCAATATCTCCTCCCAAACTTGGCCCACCAGCGAACATTATTACCAAGCCCAAAAGTTTCTCGATGCTCAGTTGCAAAGTAAAATTCAGCACGCAAGCACCCCTGATGAAGCGTTTGCTTTAAGCCGTAAATACGAACACTTTGTCAGAAGCGATTGGGACGATATAAAGTTGGCTGTTATGGCTTTCATCGTTAGGGAAAAGTTTCTACAAAATCCACCATTAGCGCAGCAATTAATGAGAACGGGTAACGCTTGCCTAACAGAGCATTCTCATAAAGATGCCTTTTGGGGAGACGGGGGAGATGGTAAAGGAGAAAATCATCTAGGAGAGATTCTGATGAATGTGCGGGCAGAGCTGAGACATGTTGAGCCTTACAATCTCGTGAAGTTTATCGATAAAGCCAAATTGCCCACCCAGTGGGGCACATTTATGATGTACGGCTTTATTGAAGCCGCGACAAATAAAGAGCATCTTGCTCTGGTCTATGGCGAGCCAACAAAAAGTGCAGCACCACTTATTCGGTTGCATTCGGAGTGTCTTACCGGAGATGCTCTATTTAGCACGCGTTGTGACTGTGGTTTTCAGCTTAATAGAGCGCTACAAAACATCGTCAAAGAGGGATGTGGCGTGCTGCTTTATTTACGTCAAGAAGGGCGTGGAATCGGCTTGATTAATAAAATTCGTGCCTATCACTTACAAGATGATGGCGCAGATACCGTGGAAGCAAATGAACGTTTAGGTTTTGCCGCTGATATGCGTGATTACGCGTTCTGTAAAGGAATGCTAGAGCATTTGGGGATTGACGCTGTGCGTCTAATGACGAATAACCCACGCAAGCTCGCCGCCTTAAAAGCGGTTGATATTAACGTCATTGAACGAGTGCCATTACAAGAAGGGAATAACCCAAGTAATCAACATTACCTGCAAACCAAGGCGAGTAAATTGGGGCACATGTTTGATCCTAAGTTTGTTAACCACACTAAGTAAGTGCTACAGATTTCCCAGAAACAAAAACGCCAACGTATCATCGTTGGCGTTTTTGTTAATGAGTTGATTCATTGATACTTTTGAATGATTTCATCAATTTCCCCTGAGGTTTTTAATTCAACGAGTCGTGTATTGATGTAATTTTGAGTTTCTGGTTGCATTTGAGGTGAAAAAGCCAGGTAGATTGAGTAGTCAGGAATAACCGAGCTGAAAGGCTGTATCTGAAAATTCTCTAACGGCAAATTGAGTCGCTTTAAGTTGTAAAGGACTCGGGATTCCATCTCGACAAAAGCTGTATCTCCAGGGGTTCGGCTTATCACTCGGTAAGCGGCGTTGTAGTCTTTCACACGCATTTCATTGACACTGCCATTTTCAAAGAACGGTGTTAAATTTGGATAATCAAACCCCAGCAGTAATACAATAGAACGACCATGCATCGTATCCATATTTTTGAATTCTAAAGGCTTCTCGCTACTCGACACCAGTACATGTTTTACAGTGTAAATGGGCTCCTCAGATAAATTTTCCGATTGCACCTTGCCCCAGTTCGGGCTGCCATAAGTTAACCAGTTTGGCTCAGCGCCTTCTTCCAATATGGAAATCATACGTTTAAATGGATAAGTATGATAATTCACTTGGTAATCCGACTCCGCGAAGATAGCGCTGACGATATCGGTCACAATTCCGGAGTGCATTTGTCCCTGTTGTTCAATTTGAAATGGTCGAGCTTGTTCAGCAATGACGTAATAGTTCACTTGATTTGCGGTCACATGAGAACTTACAACAATTAAGCTAAAAGCCAATCTAAGTAGAAGTCTTTTCATCGTATCCTCGATTATTATTTGTGCGTAGCTATATTTAGAGTAGCGCAAGTTTATCGGAGCGGTTTCATATGGATGAAAAAGAGCGATCTCAACGTCGTTTTAGTATCGGCAACCAACTTATGTTGGCGGTATTAACGTTGAGTTTAATCTTTACGGTCATCATTTCTACAGTGAGCTTATATCGAGTTTTTCACGAAGATTTAGCCCATTTAGATGTTGAATTAAAGCAGGTTGAGTCTAGCTATTTATCGAGCTTTTCTGCGAGTTTGTGGGTAGAGGATAGGGAGCTGTTGCTGACACAAGCTCAAGGTGCAATGCGTATGCCCTCGGTGGACTACTTACGTATTGCTAGTGAAGACGAAGTTATCATTGAATTAGGTTCGGCGCTTTCTGAGGATGTTGTCGAGAGAAGCTGGCCGATGCAGTATCGGGTCGGCGATAAAACGTATGATCTCGCGATATTAACGGTTCAATCGGATCTTAGCGCGATATATGAAGATCTTTGGCAGCAGTTCTTTTTTCTACTTACGACAGAAGCGATCAAAATTCTTGTCCTCATCATTGGTGTTCTTTGGGTGGCGTTTCGCTTGTTGGTCAATCCGTTACAATTGCTGTCTGGTGCGGTGAGCGATTTTCGTGGCGGTACAGTGCCGAGTAAAGTGACTCTCCCTAAACGATGGTGCTTTGATGAAGTGAGTGTTTTGGCAGAGAAATACAACCGAAGTGTTGAGAAAGTGAAAGAGCACCAGACTGAGTTAGAGGCTGAACGCGATAGGGCAGAAGTCGCTAATCGTAAAAAAAGTGAGTTTCTCGCCACTATGAGTCATGAGATCCGCACACCGATGAATGGCATTATTGGTGTGTCGTCGTTGCTCAATGACACCGACCTCGATCCCCAGCAAAAAGAGTTTGTAGAGATCATTGACAGTTCTTCTCACTCACTAATGACGATCATCGACGACATTTTGGACTTCTCTAAAGTTGAAGCTGGCAAAGTAGAGCTGGAATACACGAGCTATGATCTTCGCGAGCTACTTGACGATGTCATCAGTTTACATAGTGTGAAAGCCAAGCAGAAAAACTTACAGCTGCTCAGCGATATTGATCCTCACTTGCCAACGGAAGTGCAAGGTGATGCCATACGATTGAAACAAGTTCTGAACAATTTGTTGAGCAACGCGATTAAATTTACCGAGCGCGGCCATGTGAAGCTTCTTGTAGCGTTATCTCGACTTGATGGAGAGACCGCTCATATCCGGTTTCGAGTTGTGGATTCTGGTATTGGTATTGCGAAAGAGCACCAACAAGCAATCTTCGAACGCTTCCAACAAGCTGATGGTAGTACCACCAGAAAGTATGGTGGGACAGGGCTTGGTTTGGCGATAGCTGCACAGTTGGTTAACTTGATGGGAGGGGAAATACAACTAACAAGTGAGCTTGGGCTGGGAAGCTGTTTTGAATTTTCGATTCCTGTTGCTGTAATAAATGCGCACTCGACCTATACCGACCAACTTAATGTATTAGATTTCCGGAAAGCGGAAGACAACGAAATCAGCTCTCAAGATAATGATAAACCTTGGGTATTGGTTGTTGAAGATACCATCGTCAATCAGAAGGTAGTTCGCATCATGTTAGAAAAACTGGGTGTGCGAGTGAGTGTCGCCAACCATGGCGAAGAAGCATTGCAGCTGTGTGATCAGCAGCCTTTCGATTTGATTTTTATGGACTGCCAAATGCCTGTGATGGATGGGTTTATTGCTACGGAGCGAATTCGAAAAATGGGAGAGTGGGGGAAACACGTTCCAATTATTGCGCTAAGTGCCAATGTCATTAAAGAGGATCAGCAACATTGCTTCGATGTCGGGATGAACGAGTTCGTGGCTAAACCCGTTACCAAGACTCGATTACAACAAATATTCGAACAGCATTTACCAAAAGCACTGAAAATCAGCGCTGTGCCTAAGTAGTTAACTTGAAATCGATCAAGTTAAGTGCGTTTCTATTCTGTAATTGTAACTCTGTGTGATATAGTGCCCGGCTAGTATTTAAAGTACCTTGAGGCTGTGAATGTCGTTTAATCTATCCCTATTGCCGCCTGACGAAAAAAACAAAATCGAACTGGATAAGCAGGCGTCGTTTTTGGTTTGGAAGCTCAGAGAGGCCAAATCTGGTCCTGAAGCAATAGAAGAACAGTTGTCCAAGATTAACGATGCTGATGAAAAGGCGTTTTTCCAGCAATCGGTCGAAAAGTACAAACGAGTAATGGGTGTCGCTTAACGCGAACCGTGGCAATGGTTCAATCCAATGCGACGAATGAGGTAACCTCCCTATTCCTTTGCTAAGCGAAATTGAAAAGGTTTCGCTTTTTGCTAAAATCCTTCGCATTAAATTTGAATTTAGAGAGACATCCCGATGGGAAGAAGTTTTGAAGTGCGCAAAGCCTCTATGGCGAAAACTGCAGGCGCGAAAATTAAAGTTTATTCCAAATACGGTAAAGAAATTTACATGTGCGCGAAAAACGGTGGTGGTGATCCAGACATGAACTTGTCTTTGAAACACCTGATTGCAAAAGCGAAAAAAGACCAAGTTCCTGCGCACGTTATCGATAAAGCGATCGACAAAGCGAACGGTGGCGGTGGTGAAGACTACACTCCAGCACGTTACGAAGGCTTCGGCCCTGGCGGTACTAGCGTTATCGTTGACTGTCTAACAGACAACGGCAACCGTACTTTCCAAGATGTACGCCAATGCTTTGTGAAAGTCGGTGCGAAAATTGGTGTTGAGGGCTCGGTTTCTCACATGTTCGATCACCAAGCGGTATTCCAGTTCAAAGGCGACGATGATGAAATCATCCTAGAAACGCTAATGATGGAAGACGTAGACGTTACTGACGTTGAGCTAGAAGACGGTGTTATCACTGTATTCGCACCTCACACAGAATTCTTCAAAACAAAAACTGCGCTTAACGGTGCATTCCCAGATCTAACGATCGATGTTGAAGAAATCACATTCGTTCCGCAAACTCATACGCCTGTATCGGGTGAAGATGCTGAGAAGTTCCAGAAATTCCTAGATCTTCTAGATGACTGTGATGATGTTCAGCAGGTTTACCACAACGCAGAGCTGTAATTAATTCGCTCATATCGTTGTAAAAAGGCTTCTTTAGGGAAGCCTTTTTTGATCGCTTTTTCTCAAGCAACGCTATGCGTTACGATATTTGGAATAACACAGCGACATGATTACACCAAAACAGATACCTTGAGTTAGCATCGCCGTGCCGCCATAGCTAAAGAAGGGAAGTGGGCTACCCATTACTGGCAACAAGCCACTCACCATGCCCGTATTGATAAAAGCATACAGAAAAAAGCTCATCGCTAATGCGCCACTTACCAGCCGACTAAAAAAGTGGTCAGACTGACATGCAAGCAACATAACGCGTGCAGTAATAAACAAGTACAATGCGAGTAAGACTAAACTGCCAACAAAGCCCCATTCTTCTGCATATGTCGAAAAAATAAAGTCCGTATGACTTTCTGGAATAAAGCCAAGTGTTCCCTGCGTTGCATTCATCCAGCCTTTGCCTTTCATACCGCCTGAGCCAATCGCAATCAAAGATTGGATGATTTGGTAGCCCGAACCCAGTGGATCGGACTCAGGGTGCAAGAACTGTGTTACACGGCTCTTTTGATAGGTTTCCATAACGAAGAACCATAAAATAGGTGCTAACGTTAAAATGCTCGCAATAAACCCGCAGATTATTTTCCAGCTCATGCCAGCCAAAAACAAAACGAACAATGCATAAATGATGGTAAAAACTGCACCGTCTAAATCCGGTTGTAGCGCGATTAACCCGGCAGGAATCATTGTAATAAGTAAGCAAAACGCAATTTTCCGACTGTCTGGTCGACCTCCTTCAATATGAAGCATCCAGGCGATCATGATTGGAATGGAAAGCTTGATTAGCTCAGACGGTTGAAAGCGGAAGAAGCCGATATCGAGCCAACGTTGAGAGCCATTGGTGCTATCACCAAATAAAGCGACAGCAAGTAGCAGAGCAACCGCAATAATGTAGAGATATGGAGCTGAGCGCTGATAGCTGGACGCTGGAATCGAGGACATGACCAAGATGCAAACTAATGTCAGTCCGCAGCGCGCCAAATGTTTGAAGAGCATCGCCTCATTAAAGCTACTGGCACTCCAGAGAGTGAGCGAACTTAACAGCATGATCGGAATGATCGCCATGAGTAGTGGCAAATCAACTCTTGGGAAATAACGCTTATTCATTTTCAACGACCTAATAACGCACCTATTTTGAGTGCGAAAACAACTAAAACTCGAAGAGTTCAAACTATTCCGATGCTAAGAATCTCGATTTCGAAACAACAGACACCATGCAAAGGTGTGTAAGAAAGGAGAGTGCGCACTGTCTGTTATGGGTAGCTGTGGGATGGATAAATACACTAGCCTCAGATTTTAAGCCAGTGTTTTTATTGTGACTGCCGTAAAAATGTAGCGTTACGAATGAACGGAATTGTATTTTCTGTTTAAGTGAATGTCATTCATCCTCTCTCAATACCATTCACTCCGCATAACTGCCATTGGTCGCATGCAAAAGCAGCGTGCGATCTTCTCCCTTAATCTGAAACCATCAAATCACGTTCAACTAAGGACAGTACATGATGGTTTCTCAATTTCGCTCAATCAAAGCTCTTAAACTGGCAAGTACCTTTATCGCCGCATTTGCACTCAGCAGCAATCTGACTCTGGCTAACCCAAGCGAGCGCACACTCAGTCAATTCAACCAAGCGGCGCAGGGTGACTCTGGTTTAGTTGATACCGTTTACGGCGAATTATCCAAACAACTTGAAGAGCAGGGCGCAACGCCGGTGACCTTGGTTTACTTGGGCAGTGCGGAGACGTTGCAAGGTCGTGAGGCGTTTATGCCTTGGAACAAGATGAAGTTCACCGAGCGCGGTCTTGCCACAATCCAAAAAGGTTTGGACCTAATGGCGAATCAGCCAGTACCACTGCAAGAGCAACAACGCTTACAAGGCTTACCTGAATACCAGCTAGCTACCGCCATGGCAGCCACTACCTTTACCTCTCTGCCAGACATGTTCAATCACTTTGAGCGCGGCTACGAGCTGTACCTTTCTCTGCTCGATGAACCGAGTTTTAGTCAGCAACCTTTTGCGGCTACTTCATGGATTTACCGTTATGCCATTGAAGCAGCGCTGCGCGCTGAAGACGTTCAACAAGCCAAAATATGGTTAGCGCAAATGGAGCAGTTGGGTGACAGCAATTTAGAAACGCAAACTGCGAAAGCGCTGCTAGCGAAATATTAGGGAGGCGTCATGATCGTTTTTAATCAACTTAGTCGCGATTACGCCCTTGGCAGCCAAACCGTACGTGCATTGCGAGACGTGTCTGGTGAAGTGTTTGCCGGCGAAATGGTGGCTCTGTGCGGACCGTCTGGCTCAGGCAAAAGCACCTTACTTAACGTGCTTGGTATGCTGGATACTCAATACCAAGGTCAGGTGACGTTTGCAGGCAGCCCATACCCAACCGGGCAAATGCAGGCGGCGAAAATGCGTCGTGAAAAGCTTGGTTTTGTGTTCCAAAAATTCAATCTTGTCCCTGTGATGACAGCGTTAGAGAACGTGGTGTATCCGTTACACCTCAACGGCTTTTCAAAAGCTGAACAAACCGAGCTCGCCACACAAATGCTAGAACACGTTGGCTTGGGCGAGTTTATTCATCACATGCCCGATAACCTATCAGGCGGTCAGCAACAACGCGTGGCAATTGCGCGCGCCTTAGTGCACAAACCAGCATTGGTGATTGCTGATGAGCCAACCGCAAGTCTTGATAGCCAAACTGCCAACAAGGTCATCGACATTATGAAAGGGCTCGGACACGAGCTAGGCACCACTTTTATCGTCGCCACTCACGACCCTCGCATGGCATCCCGTTGTGATCGCACCATTGAATTGGTGGATGGCAAAATTACCCAAACGCACGCAAGTGTGGAGGAGGTTTCATGGGCAAGCTAATTCCAGTTTCCGTTCGCCTTGCTTGGTTGAACCTGCAACGTAATCGCCGCCGCAGTTTGTTGTCGATGCTGATCATCGCCATTGCCGTGTTTGCGTTAACCAGTGCGGGTGGTTTTGGTCTGTATACCTACGACAGTTTGAAAGAATCGACAGCTCGTGACACGGGGCATCTGACGTTAACCACACCGGGTTACTTCGCCAAAGAAGAAGAGATGCCGCTGAGTAATGGGTTAACTCATGCCGACGACATCATCAAGCAATTGATTGGCTTGAATGAAGTGCGAGGCGTGCAGCCACGAGTTGAGTTCAGCGGTTTGATTTCCAACGGCAACAAGTCATCGATCTTTATCGGCATTGGTGTTAACGAGCGCGAATTCGATATGAAAGGACCGTTTTTGGATGTGCGCGAAGGGCACACGCTGTCCAACATTCACGCATCGCGTTATGACCCTGCAGACCCAGAAGTGATGCTCGGTGTTGATTTGGCGAACAACCTAAGCGTGCACGTTGGCGATTGGATTACCTTGTTGGCGACCACTACCGACGGTGCATTGAATGCGTATGACTTCAAAGTTCGTGGGATTTATTCAACCGGCGTGCCTGAGCTTGATAAACGCCAGCTGTACGTGCACATCAACAGCGCGCAATCGTTGTTGGGCTCAGACAAAGTCAGTGCGTTATCTGTCTTCCTGTTCGATACCAGTTTAACTAGCCAAGTCGAGCAACAAGTGGCTTCGGTTCTGAGTAAGCAAAAGCAGAACTTTGGTGATCAAGATATTGAAATTACGCCTTGGCAAGAACGTGCGTTCTTTTATCTCAAAGTGAAAGATTTGTACGACCGCATCTTCGGCATCATGGGCGCAGTAATGGCGTTGGTAGTCTTTGTCGCCCTGTTCAACACCATGACCATGTCGGTCACCGAGCGTACCCGTGAAATTGGCACCTTGTCAGCGCTTGGTAGCTACCCTCGCGAAATCATTGCTGGGTTCTTGCGCGAAGCAGGGTTACTTGCGGTGATTGGCAGCTTAATCGGCGCTTTGTTTACTGCGTTAGTCACCGTCTTACTGATGGTCGTGGATGTGCAAATGCCGCCACCGCCAGGACGCACAGAAGGTTACCCATTGACGATTTACTTCTCTTGGGAGCTGGTGGCTGTCGCAGGATTCGCGGTATTGATGATTTGTTTGGTTGCGGCGTTTTTCTCGGCACGCAAAGGGGTGAACAAGCCAATTACGGAGGCACTGATTTATGTTTAATTTCAAATCACTATTACCAATTGCATTGCTGACGGTAACTGGCGTTGCAAGCATGAATGTCAGTGCGAATGAAACAGCACTAGATGCACAGCAAGTTGCGCAATTGATTGAAAAAGCGGACAGCTACCGCTTGCAAGATGATTCCTCCAAAGTGGTGTCACTGGTGCGCTTATATCAAGACCAAGAGTTAGATAAAACCCGCCTTTACCACGTGTACACGCGTCCAAATCGTGAATCGCTGGTGGTGTTCAAATCAGCAGTCGAAGCTGGGCAAAAGATGCTGATGATGGGCGACAACTACTGGCTGCAAATGCCTAAGAGCCGCCGTCCGATTCGCATTACGCCGATGCAAAAGCTGCTTGGGGAAGCGTCTATCGGCGACATCTCAACCCTGACGTGGAGCCAAGATTATCAAGGTGAATGGAAAGCGACAGAAACCGTTTCGGTGAACGGAGAAAGTGTCGCGGCTTATCATCTTGCTCTAACCGCGAAGACCAAAGGGGCGAGCTATCAGAAGATCGATTTGTGGTTGTCTGAGCAAGATGCGTTTCCAATTAAAGCTGATCTCTACTTGCGCTCTGGCAAACTCGCCAAGCAAGCGCAATACGGACGTGCAAGCGACAACGGTGAAGACTACGTCAGTGAGATGACTTTGCTTGATAGCATTCAGCCGAACAAAAAGACCGTTATCGAGTACCAAGAAATCGTGCCTTGGCAACTGGATAACAAGTTCTACAACCCAAGCTATCTGCCTAAAGCCAATACGACTCAGCTTTAGCCTGAACTCCGTAAATAGAACCATGAAAACGAGCAAGGAAGTTACATGAAATCGCACCAGCCTAACCTTAACAAAAGCACCAGTTTGTTGATTGCTGCCTCATTGTGTGTGGGCGCGTCAGCCCCTGCTTTTGCCAATGATGAACTGAGTTTTGAGTGGGATTGGGCTGTCAGTTACGAAACGGCCAAGCAGCGTGACAGCGCATTTATACAAGCGCAGAGCAGTTCTCGTGATTCACTTAATGCACTCTTGGATGTGCAGGTGAATTATCAAAACGTCAGTGGCTTGTTTGCTCTGTACAGCCAAGGTTTGTACCTCAATCAACAAGGAAAGAGTGATTGGTGGAGTGAAGCTGATAACCAATTGCTGATTAGAGAGCTGGCTTGGCTAGGGGAGTGGCAAGTCGGTGATACCACTCTTGATGTGAGTTTGGGTAAGTTGCGCGTGGATTGGGGCGTAGGTTATGGCTACCGACCTTTGGATCTGTTTAAGCCTTATCGACAAAATCCTGTTGGCATAGTCGCAGAAGAGGGTGCGGGTGTGTTTTCACTCTCACGCTACGATATGGCAGGCGAGTGGACAGTGATTGCAACGGATTCAAGCTGGGGGCAACAAGACCAGAGTGCTCTTGATCAAGCCGCAGAGCAGCAAGGTGTTGGTATTCGTCGTTATGCGCTGGTGGGTGACACCGAGTATCAACTTATTGGTTATTACGATGATGTGCGCCGAGGTTTGCTCGGAGCCAGTGCCATTGCCGTGTGGGATGAATCCATCGCCATGCACGGCTCCATGCTGTGGCAAAAGCAAAGTGTCGGCTATCAGTTTCAGCAGGGTGATCTTTACCAACCCGTTTCGGTTGAGAAGCAGGGCAGCGCATTCCAAGCCTTAATTGGGTTGAATTGGGCAAACCAAGCCGGGCACAACGTGATTGCTGAATATTGGTACGACAGCCGTGCATGGTCGAAAAGCGAATGGCAACAAGCAATAGAGCGTGGCGAATTACTCTCTCAGATCCCTGATCCTAACAACTCTCAGTTGGCTAGCAGCGCTCTACTTGCGACAAGCTACGCCCAAGGGTTTCAGCATGCCAATATCGTTCAGCATAACGTAATGTTGCACTGGAGTTGGGATTTGGAAGCATGGGCTGTATGGAACGGCAAAGCGGATATGGGCTGGTTAAGTGATGTAACCCCTACGTTGGATGTGATGCTGTCGCCACAAGATGGTGGTGTGATTGTCACGCAGTGGCTTAACTACCAATGGATTGATACTGGCGATCAAAGTGTAGAAGTGGAAGTTGCCGCACGCTTTTTAACCGGAGACGACCAATCTGCTTACGCACAAATCAATGATAAGCATATGATTGTATTTAATATCAAAGGGAAATTCTAAATGTGTTCAGCAAAATCAGTGTTAAAAAGTGGATGGCCGCGTAGCTTATTAGTGACCACGGCATTTTGTCTCTTTATCGCAGCAATGACGCTCTCGGTTTGGGGCGGTCCATTTTACATTCATGTGGCGGTTAGCTTTGGATTTGGCTATTCGGCTATCTTCTTCTCATGGTTGATTGACCGTTTGTTTCCAACCATCCCACGTATGATAGAAGTGGTGTGTTCGCTTGTTGCCTGTTTATTGTTTGGGGTGATTAATGCACAATTTTGGCTCGGAGAGTATTTTGGTATCTCCGATATGATCCCTGTTGGCTTAATGGGATTACTGTTTAGCGGTATGTGTTATTTCTATTTTTACTCGCGTGAGAAAGAGGCGGTTGCTCAACGAGAGTTGGAAGCCATCAAGCGCGAGAAAGCAGAGCAAGACCGTGCGCTGTTGCTGAGTCAGCTTAAGCAGATGCAAAGCCAGATTGAACCGCATTTCTTATTCAATACTTTGGCAAATATCAGCGCGCTCATGTCGCAAGATGTCGATAAAGCCAAGCTGATGCTAGAACAGTTAACCGCGCTACTGCGTGCAACGCTAAAAAGCTCACGCGAAGAACATACCACCATAGACAATGAAACGGCGTTAATTGAGGCGTACTTAGGTATTCAGCAAACCCGTTTGGGTGAGCGACTCAGTTACAAGATTGAGGTGGAAGAGGGATTAGGCAGAACCGAGCTACCGCCGATGATGCTTCAACCCTTAATCGAAAACGCCATTATCCATGGTATTGAGCCAAAGCGAGAAGGTGGTGAAGTCAGCTTGCTGATTAAGCGCGAACAGCAGAACTTGAAGATTGAAGTCAGAGACACAGGTGTTGGCTTGAATCACGTGAGTGGTCACATGGGCTCTGGCGTGGGTCTAAGTAATCTCAAGCAGCGAGTTGAAGCTTTGTTCGCAGGGCAAGGAAAGGTCTCTATCAGTGAGTCTGCTCAGGGTGGCGTTTGTGTTCGCCTTAGCTGGCCAATGGGATCGTAATCAAGGAAGAAAGGAATGAATACAGGGGTTACTGCCATTATTGCTGATGATGAACCGTTATTGAGGCGTCATCTTGATAAAAGCCTAGCTGAAGTGTGGCCAGAGCTAGAGGTGATAGCCAAAGTCGCCGATGGTGAACAAGCGTTGCAAGCCATTGAGCAAAGCCAACCTGACATTGCGTTTCTCGATATTCGTATGCCAGTTTTGGATGGCATGACATTAGCGCAAAAACTCAATCAACTCGCCAATCCACCTTTGATTGTGTTTGTCACTGCGTACGATGATTACGCCATCAAAGCTTTTGAGCAAAATGCCTCCGATTATTTGCTCAAGCCTATTTCGGATGAGCGCCTGCTGACGACGTGTGAAAGAGTGAAAGCACGCCTTGCTAAGAGAGAACAAGAAAGCAGTAATGTGCAGATGAGCAGTCTGTTAGAACAGTTGCAGCAATTATCCGCGCCACAAACGCCGCAATATCTTCAGTGGATCAAAGCGACGCAAGGGGAAGACATTCATCTGATCGCAACGTCTGATGTGTTGTATTTCAAAGCGGAAGAAAAATACGTTTCTGTGTATGCCCAACAAGGACAAGGCAAAGTGCAGGAGTATTTGATTCGTACATCGTTGAAAGAGTTGATAGGACAGCTTAACCCAGAACAGTTCTGGCAAGTGCACCGTTCAAGCGTGGTGCAAGTGTGCAAAATTAGCAAAGTAAACAAAGACTTTGCTGGCAGAATGTTTGTTCACGTTGGAGAAAACAAGCTCCCTGTGAGCCGTGCATCTCAAAGTTTATTCAAAGGAATGTAATCGCTAGAACTGCTCACTCTTTACACTGTAAACTCGCTGCTCTTAACCCACATTATCAAGGAAGATAAATGAGTTATCGCGTAACCCTGTTAAATGCGACGGGAGAACTGTCTCCAATCTCTGAGTATTTGCATCAGAAACTTGATGATCTGAGCTCACAACTTTCTAGTTACTTTGATTTGAGTAACATTGACCTCACCATTAGCCCGTTTGATCGCAATGACGTACCGCAGACGGGGATTGGTGGCTATTGCTTAAGTGCCTATCGTGTAGAGATTCTGCTTGATACTCAACGTACTGATATTAAAAACGTTATTGAGAAAGAACTAGCTGCGGTGTTAGCGCATGAGTTGCATCACCTGTTCCGTATGCGAGCGGGAGAAAGTGGCGTTGCACTTGGTGATGTACTAATTATGGAAGGGTTAGCTTGTCACTTCGAACGTAAGGTGAATGGCGGCGTCACTCCGACCTTGTTTGAGCAAATCAAAGATCAAGATTGGCGCCCTTTCTACGCTGAGATGAAAGGCAAGTTGACCAGCTTAGATTACAACTTCGACGCTTACTTTCTTGGCAGCGATGAAAGCCGCTGGCCGAAATACATGGGGTATTGGGTTGGGTACAACCTTGTTGCTGAATATCTGGCTGATTTTCAAGGCTCTGAACTGGATTTGGTTGGAGCCAAAGCTGAGCTTTTCTATCAATAACTTCGTTATAAGCCCAACTAATCGGCTGAGTCATAAAAACAAAAAGCGCCTAAGTCACCAGACGTTAGGCGCTTTCTTCGTTTTATAGCGACGATTTCTCTGCAGAGGCGAATGGGTTTATTCGCTGATCGTCACTTTCTCGATAATGATTGGATCGCATGGCACATCATCGTGACCAAGCTTAGAGGTCGTTTTCACTTTCGCGATGCGGTTTACGACATCCATACCCGCGGTCACTTTACCAAACACGGCGTAGCCCCAGCCTAGGTTGGTAGTTGCGGTGTGGTCTAGGAAATCATTGTCTTCCAAGTTAATGAAGAACTGTGCTGTTGCAGAGTGCGGAGCATCGGTACGCGCCATTGCGATAGTGCCAACAAGGTTCTTTAGACCACGGTTTGCTTCGTTCGCGATAGGGGCGCGTGTTGGCTTTTCTGCCATGTCTTCGGTATGACCGCCACCTTGGATCATAAAGCCGTCGATAACGCGGTGGAAAATGGTGCCGTCGTAGAAGCCATCTTCACAGTATTTTTTGAAGTTCTTTGAGCTAACTGGCGCTCGTTCTAGGTTCAATTCAATTTCGATGTCACCGAAATTGGTGGTCATAATAATCATCTGGTTTTGCCCTTGTGGGTGCTTAGTTGGCGGCATTATAGCTAAGTCGCATTATGATAGCAGAAATAAAAACAGCGACGTTTTGGCGTCGCTGTTTGCATGTTGAGTGTTTGAGGAAAGCTCTAGACCGTAAAGCGACCGACCAAGTCGTACAGTTCGTTGGCTTTGTGGTTAAGGTTGCCACTGCCTGCACGGTTTTGATTCGCAAGGCTTGCCGACTGACTGCTTTGTTGAGAGATCACTTCAATGCGTTGTGAAATCTCTTGCCCAACTTGGCTTTGCTCTTCGGTTGCCGTTGCGATCAGGGTGTTCATGTCCATGATGTTAGCAATTGCGGCTTGGATTTCTTGCAGTGCGGCAGAGGCAGCTCGTGCTTCCTCAACCGTTGCTTCACCACGCGCTTGGCTTGAGCCCATGGCTTTCACTGCCGCATCCGAGCCAGACTTCAATTGCTCAATCATTTGGTGAATTTCGCCTGTGCTGTCTTGAGTGCGACTTGCCAGTTTACGAACCTCATCGGCAACGACTGCGAAGCCGCGACCTTGTTCGCCTGCACGGGCTGCTTCAATGGCTGCGTTCAGTGCCAATAGGTTAGTTTGCTCGGCTATATCCTGAATCACTTCCAGAGAAGAAGAAATGTTTTTTACGTCGCTCTCTAAACGAGAAATCACCGTGCTGGCTTCCGACACCTCTAGCGCGAGTGCTTCGACAGAGTTCGCTGCCGAATCAACAATGTGTTTTGCTTGTTGTGAGTTTTCATCGGCGTCTCTGGCTGATTGCGCTGCTTGGTTAGCGTTGTTTGAAATCTCGTGCGCCGTTGCTGTCATCTCGGTCATTGCCGCTGCGACTTGTTCGGTCTCTTCACGTTGACCAGAAGCTAATTCATCCACTTGCGATGCACGCTGTGACATCTCGTTGGTCTCTGAAACCACTTCTTGTCCTACGTGGCTAACGCTCTTGATGATGCCTTGCAGGCTTTCAACGAAGATATTGAAGTTGCGGCTCAGCTGCGTGAACTCCGGCACGCTCGATTCTTCCATGCGCGCGGTTAAATCTGCATCGCCTTGCGCGAAAGAGTGAATTGAAGCATCAAACTGCTCAATAGGCTTCATGATGCTGCGGTTAACAAACACGGCAAAGACTGCAACTATCGCTGTAATCGAGGCACAAAACAGGGCTATCGCAGTTAGTGTGGTGTTGAGATCTTCGTGTGCGGCTTTTTCCATGTCTGCCACAATGGCGTCGATATCGTCCGTGTAGAAACCCGTTCCCAACATCAAGTCCCATTCAGGAATAAAGACTGAGTAGCTCAGTTTCGGTAGTGCTTCACTCTGACCGAGTTTCGCGAAGTAATAAGTCGTGAACTCACCAGTTTTGGCATTTTTTAGCAAATCCTGAATCAGATAATTGCCTTTCTTATCCTGCAAGTTATAGAAGTTTTCCCCGATGCCTTTGGTGTTTTTACCCACTACGACGCGAACGCCTTTTGAATCGTAGCCAAAGATGTAACCGGATTGACCGAACTCCAGCTGTTTTAAGATATGCAGAGCCTCTTCAAGTGGGGCGTTTTGAGCGAGTAGCGGCTCGACGGCGGAGCGCGCCATTTGGACGTAGTTTTTGAGTTCGGCTTTTTTCATCTCCATCATTCGACTTCGAGTTTGCTCAATCTCGTGCTCGTTGTAGGCTGTGGTTTGTACGTAGGTGAACCACATCATGCCTATTGCCATAGTTAGAATTGGAATTATTGAAAGGATATATAGTCGTTTTCTGATCGTCAGATTCATAGAGACGTCCTTCTCTCGGCGCAGCGTTACAAGTGACAAGCTGAATAAGCTTGCCTGATAAAAGTGTTAATACTTATTGTTGTAATGCTTAGAGATTACCCGAGTTACTCAATCAGAAGTACTGGAAATTTGTAAATCTAGACGAAGGTCGTAGCATTTTTAAGCGGGATCACAATTAACGTGAACACGACCCACGATTGCAACGAGAAGTCCCTGTTAACCAATATGAGACGCGATACCTATTCTTTGCGAATTTGAGGTAAAGCCAGTCAGCAACAGGTTTAACGAGGCGCCAACGCAGTGGAGCGTAGAGCCAACCGCGACCAACTAATTGCCACGCACGATGAGTCACGTCCAACCCCAGCAGAAGTTCCCCCTTTTCGTTGAGGGCGTGCAAAATGGTGTTGGCTTGTTCAGGATCGATCTGAGGATAATCTGCGAATGCATCACTATAGATATCGACGGTTTTGATTTGCTGCTTGGCATCGCGTTGTTTTAGCGCCTTCATCTCTTTGGCACAAAGCGGGCAGGTTCCGTCATAAAATATGGTGAGTTTTGTCATTGCGGTTTTCTTGTTTGAGATTTTCTAATCGCTTTTACGTGGCGAATTTTCTTTTGGTTCATTGTTTTGCAAGTAATGCAGCCAATTGTCGCGAATGTTGCCGTAATTGAATTGGCAGAACTCTTTGCGATCACGCAGGTAGTCTTTTTCTACTTCATCGAGTAAGGCTTTGTATTGCTCAGGATCACTACCGTACACCAGACATAACGTTGAAAAGTAACGCTGCAAATCAAAGCTGTGCTCGTCAATGTATTCGCCAAAATCGTAGTAGTCCGGTCTGTCATCGGATTCGAATGCGAACATGTCGGCGGCGCTAATGGCCATATCTGCGCCATCTTCTAGGAAGTCAATCATTAAAATAGTGGCAAAATTATCGACCGCATCTTCTTCTTTTCCGAGAACAGGGATGCTTTGATCTTCGATGTAAGCATGTCCAGCTTCATGAAGTAAAGTGTGCAATAACGTATCTAGCGCCCCTGTTTTTGGGGATTTTCCGAAGCGTTCTTCATACTGATTATTGGAGAAGTAATTGAGCGACTCCAAATAAAAAGTGTAAGGAACGTATATTGTGTGTGTCTCAGGATCATACATTGGACCATCTTCTCCGCCGTAAACCAGCGTGAGAGCTTGATCAAATGGAAAGTAGGCCTGAGACAGCTCAACAAAGATGGTGTTTACATCGCTGCTTTGAATAGATTGTTGGGCGATTTTTTCATGAGTTGTCTCTATGGGAGAATATTGAATACGAATGTTTTCAGCTGCTGTAGCTGATGAGACGATGCTGAGTAATAGCGCAGCGCAAAGCGAATGAATGTTCATGTGGGACTCTTGTTATTGAATAACTTGTATAAAAAATTATACATGTTTTTGTCTGATGCATAGTTGGGGGTGTACTCATTAGCCAAAGTCGGGACGTCGGTCTCGAAAAGCAATCATGATAACATCGCATATTTCGGCTGCTTGGTTCTCTAGGGCGTTTATCAAGACCTCTTGGATAAGAACGGCGGTGAAGTTATTAGCTATGCATCGTTTTCTAAGAAGCTTACTGAGTAACTGTGCTTCGATCTTTATCTGTGAAAATGATAATAGGCAGTTAATCATTGCAAGGTTTAACCATGGGGTTGGTGAATGTCACTGAATTGAAGAAAATTATCAGCGATATGTTATAATCCTGCTCCGTTGTGACGAAAACGTTTGTTGCAGCCTGAGAGTTTCCTTGGATTCGGCTCGTTTATACACCATGAGCCAGAGTTGAAAAGCTACGACAGGAACAGGCAAACCCAATTGTTTTGAACGCGCTCTCGGCGTTTAGCGGTTACAACGGGAAGGAACTTTGTTTGATAGTAATTGACACATTCTGTTTAAGTAAGGGAGCCCGAAGTGGTTCAGAAAGTGTCACCCAGAATTTACTCACAACACGACACCCCAAGCGATAACGCACAGGTATTGCGAGGGGCCATTTGAAGGAGCTGTATCAGCTCCTTTCACATTTAAGGGCTTGCTAACAGCGTAAAAACTGACACATCGCTTAAGGAGCGCCCCTTAAACTAGCCTAAGGCGCATCTACACCAACTTTTTGAGTATTTTCGAAACAATAAAGCGAGAAAATTTGCTATTGAACGAAGGTTAAACTAACACTCATTCATTACGGAGAATGAAGAGAACAATAATAAGAGGCGATATGAATCATTTAATATCTGTAGGTGCACTGGAGTCCTTCTTGGTCGCAATCAGTGTGCTTTTCCTGGGGCATTTTATTAATGCTAAGCTACCGATTTTAAAGAAATTCAACATACCTGAGCCGATTGTAGGTGGTCTTATTGTGGCCTGCATGATTACTGCTCTTCATTTCAACGGCATCGACTTAGAGTTCGACTTGCCATTACAAAATACGTTTATGTTAATGTTTTTTGCGACAGTTGGTTTGGCCGCAAATTACACTCAGTTGATGAAAGGAGGTGCGAAGGTTTTTATCTTCTTAGCTGTCGCATCGTTTTACATCATCATACAAAACGGCGTTGGCGTTTCACTTGCGGCGGCGCTCGGTTTAGATCCTTTGATGGGGTTAATTGCTGGCTCGATTACTCTGTCAGGTGGTCATGGTACAGGTGCTGCGTGGTCACAAACCTTTCAAGACGTGTATGGATTGGATAACGTCTTAGAAATTGCAATGGCATCAGCGACTTTTGGTTTGATCATCGGCGGTATCATTGGTAGCCCTGTAGCGCAGCGTCTGGTGGAAAAGAACAGCATAGAGTCTGAGTATGGTCGTGGTGGTCGAGATGCCAAAACTCACGAGAAATTCCCGGAGTTGGTGACTTACAATGAATACGAAGAAGATAAAGTAACGGCGAAAAAAGTGGTGGAGAAACTCTTCTTCCTACTGATTTGTGTTACTGGGGCCAAGTATGTCGAGCAATGGGTAAGCACGTATGAAATCTCATGGCTGATGATTCCAGACTTCGTATATGCGCTATTCATTGGTGTGATCATTACGAATTTCTTGGAAGTGACCAAAATTCGTAAGTTAGATGCCGAAACGGTCGATATGTTAGGTACGGTATCGCTATCTCTATTCCTAGCGATGGCTCTGATGAGCTTGAAGTTATGGAATATCTTTGATCTAGCGATTCCATTCTTGGTTATTTTAGCTGTGCAGTCTGTCGTCTTAGCTATCTTTACGTACTATGTTACGTTCAAAGTGATGGGAAGCAACTACGATGCTGCGGTTATTGCAGGGGGGCACTGCGGTTTTGGCTTGGGTGCAACCCCAACAGCCGTAATGAACATGGGTTCAATCGTTAACCGATTTGGCCCGTCGCCACAAGCATTTATGGTGGTGCCAATTGTGGGCGCTTTCTTTATCGACATCGTCAACTTAATTATCTTGCAAGGCTACATTTCATTCCTTGGTTAAAGTTAAGTGGATGAGCTCCTAGAGGCGAAATAAAACGGTCACAACACTGGTTGTGACCGTTTTTTTATGACTTGGTTTGGTCGTTTATCGGACGAAGCATTATTGGATAGTTCGGCTGAACTTGAGGCTAGCTGTCCAACCAAGAATACCAATGAAGGCGTAAATGCCGACGTTTAACCAACCCGCTTGAGGAATGGCATTGAATGGGTTTGGTGTAATAATGGCGTGCAGCGGAAGGTAAAGCACTTCGGAGAAAAACTGATCTAGTCCGTAGAAACCAAAAAGTGCGATAGGCATCCAACGCAGCGCATAAATGGCGATAAACAAAATGACCAGTGGTGAGTTCACTTTTTGTGAAATAGCCATCGCAGTTAATGCCAGCGGTAACAGCAGAATACCGGCGAACAACATTCTGATTAAAAACTCTCCCCAATGCAGCAGCACGTAACCTAACGAGGCTTGGCGGTACAATAAAGCCAATTGGTGATCAGTAGAGATGTTCAGCAACCACAACATTAAATTTGCAGCGAGTACGAGCACCGAGCAGACGAGCGGAATCACCAATAAGCCAAATCCTAGCTTCACTAAATGGGTTTTTATGTCACTGACAGGCATACTGCGCCAAAACATAATGCTGCCTTCCGCCCGTTCTTTGCGTAGCGTTCTTGGGAAGTACTGAACGGCTAACAAGATAGACAGCAGCCCTGCTCCTCCGGTAATCAACATATTGACATCATCACCAAGCTCTTTGTGAATGTCACTGACATCGCCACCAAAGCTCATTTGGAAAAACATATTGTGTTGTAGAGTGTCGTTACTCATTAAACTCACAAAGAGAATAACTCCACACGCCAACACAAACAGTGGAATACGTAAAACAAGAGGGTTTTCTAACCACTCTTTTTGCAACATCGCGACAACTGAACGCATTACGCTGCCTCCTTCTGCAATGCTAAAAATAAATCCGCTAATTTCACCCCATGGATGGAGCCCATTGTTTCTGCTTGTTGGGCATACTGGGCTTTGAGTAACCATTTCGTTAAACCGAGGCCTTTTTGTGACGAGAGTGGGTTCATCGCTTCAATTTGTGTGCGGTGCTCGTCGTTGGCTTCAAGAATGAAATAGTCTTCACTGATACTGTCCATTGAGGTTTGCAGAACGGGGCGACCATGCTTAAGAATCAGAACATCTGTCAGCAAGTGCTCAATCTCTGATACTTCATGACTGGCGATGATCAACACGCGCTCGCCGTCGTGAAACCATTCCAATAAGTGACGATAAAACGTCTCGCGATACACGAGATCTAACCCGAGTGTCGGTTCATCCAATATGAGGATTTGGGTGTTGGTCGCGATCACAATCGCGAGGTGTAATTGCACCTTCATCCCTTTGGATAAAGATTTGATACGCGCACGAGGTTTGATGTCCGTTTGACGAAGTAGCGTATCTGCTTGGGCGCGATTGAACCCTAGGTGCACGCCCTCGGTATAGTTAAGCAGTTGAGCAACGGTCATCCAATCTGGCAGAACGTTGACATCCGAGATGTAGGATAAGCTCTGCATTATCTTGTCGCGTTGCATAATGGGTTCAAATCCGTTGATACGAATAGTGCCCTGATATTCATGTGCACCGAGTAGGGCATTAATAAGCGTTGATTTACCTGCGCCATTATGGCCGAGTAAGCCAAGTACTTGTCCTGCATGTAGGTCGAAACTCACTTCATGCAGTGCTTCTCCTTGTTGCTGATATTGCTTGGAGACGTTGTTTACACTGACTAATGCGCTCATTGGTCACCTTTCAAGTGTGGTTTTAGTTGTTGAATGAATTCGTCGAGTGACATATCCAGACGCTGTATTGTGTCGGCTATCTGCGGAATTTGTTGCTGAAGAAAACGTGCCTTCTCGTCTGCGAGTAATTTGAGCTTTGCTCCTGAAGCGACAAACATACCTTGACCGCGTTTTTTCTCCACTAGCCCGTCATCAACAAGCAATTGATAGCCTTTCATAACGGTGAGGTGGTTAATTTTCATATCTGCAGAGATGTTACGGACGGAGGGCAGAGCATCGCCTTCTTGCCAGACACCTTGCAGTATTTGCTGCGTGAGCTGGTCTGCCAACTGTCGAAATATCGGTTGGCGATCATGCCAATTAGTCATGAGTGAATCTCTTGGTTGAGATGGTGTTATATATATGTATAACACCTAGTGCGTTAGAGAGAAAGTAATAATTTAAAACCTAGTGTATCCGCCTGTCTTATTCGCTCTAAATATCCACCTATGTGGTCGTTGTTTTGAGGTTTTGTTTTATATGGAAATTAATTGCTTCTCATAAGTTGAGAAGTGTTGTTTTTCTCTTCCCATCAATACACTTATCGCCTGTTCTAAATGAATATTCTCACTGAATGATAATTAGCATAATTTTAGGTCTGCCTATTTCTTACTTGATGAGAATCAATGGTCAAAGAGGCCTAGAAAACAAAAGTTTCGAGAGGCAATCTGACTGGCTTAGGCACCTATCTCACGTTGAGCGCGTGCTCAATGAATGAGAAAGAGTAGAGTAAAGAGGTCTCATGAATCAGGTAATATCTATCGGCCCACAGGAGTCGTTCCTCGTCGCAATTTGCGTGTTGTTTTTAGGGCAGTTCATCAATACCAAGTTACCAACCTTAAAAAAATTTAATATTCCAGAGCCAATTGTTGGTGGTCTAGTGGTCGCTTGCGTCATCACGACGATGCACTTAAACGGTGTGGATGTTTCCTTTGATTTACCACTGCAAAACGTCTTTATGCTGATGTTTTTTGCAACCGTTGGCTTAGCGGCAAATTACACCCAACTGATTAAAGGCGGTGCGAAGGTTTTCATCTTCCTAGTTGTGGCATCGGTCTACATTCTTATCCAAAATGCGGTCGGCGTGTCCTTAGCAACAGCGTTGGGGTTAGATCCACTCATGGGGTTGATCGCCGGATCCATTACGCTTTCTGGCGGACATGGAACGGGAGCTGCGTGGTCGCAAACTTTTCAAGAAATGTATGGTTTGCATAATGTTCTAGAGGTGGCAATGGCTTCTGCTACATTTGGCTTGGTGATGGGCGGGATTATTGGCAGCCCTGTTGCACAAAAGCTACTAAACAAACACAACTTGGAATCGGAATACGGACGCACCAATCAAAGTCATCAGAGTTTCCCTGAACTGGTGACGTACAACGAACATGAGGAAGATCGTGTCACAGCGAAAAGAGTCGTTGAAAGCTTGTCCATCATTCTACTTTGCGTGACAGGCGCGAAGTATCTGGAGAGTTGGGTAAGCAGTTTTGACATCAAGTGGTTAATGATTCCCGATTTTGTTTATGCGCTGTTTATTGGTGTTGTTATCACTAACATCATGGAAGTGACGAAGGCGCGCAAGGTTGATTTAGAAACCGTTGATATTCTTGGCACGGTTGCACTATCTCTATTTCTTGCCATGGCCTTGATGAGTTTGAAATTGTGGAATATTTTCGATCTTGCGATCCCATTCCTTATTATTCTTGCTATTCAGTCGGCAGTGTTGGCGATGTTCACTTACTACGTAACATTCCGAATGATGGGAAGCAACTACGATGCGGCGGTGATCGCTAGCGGACACTGCGGTTTTGGATTAGGTGCTACACCGACTGCAGTCATGAATATGGGCTCCATCGTGAGTCGATATGGTCCATCACCACAAGCATTTATGGTGGTTCCAATTGTCGGTGCATTCTTCATCGACATTGTGAATTTAGTGATTTTGCAAGGATGCATCGCTTTTATTCGATAACATTCGCTTTTTTACCGAAATAACAAAGCCAGCACCTATACGCTGGCTTTGCTATTTGTAACACGAAATCTTGTTTGCCTGACTTCAAGCCGTGAAATCAATGCGTTACTATGACGACATAGTGTTCAATTTTGCAGCAGCATGAGGTACCCACATGTCTGAAAAAATATCGACGTCGGCATTAGCGAAAATGCGCAAGGTAGAAGCTAAGCTGCTGTTTGCCGATCTCAAACGTGCAGGCTACATCGTTCGCCAAGATGAAAAGTGGATTTTGACCGAAGAAGGGGCAAAGTTTGGCGGTGAGTATGTGGATCACCCTAAATTTGGCCAGTTCATCGTCTGGCCGGCCAACTTACATATTGAGCTGACTCCCAGCTCAGGGAAAACATTGAGCGCGACACAACTGGGTGAAAAGCTGAAATTGAATGCGAAGCGCATGAACCAGCTTTTGAGTGAACTGGGTTGGTTGACCAAATCCGAAGAGGGATGGAGTGTCACAGAAGCTGGTGTGCGCGCTGGTGGGCAGCAAAGAACCGATAAAGAAACACAAAATACCTTTGTCGTATGGCACGATGTGGTGCTGCGTAACAAGCGTCTTAAGCAGTCTGTCATTGAGTTTTTAGGGCAAGACGCGGAGTCACATTCTACGGATAAATCGTACTCAAGCTTTCGCCAAAAATTTGAAGCCAAGCACCGAACATTAGATGGGCATTACGTGCGCTCTAAGGGGGAGTTGCTCATCGACAACTGGCTGTACTTGGCTGGTGTTGTGCACGCTTATGAGCGTCAGTTGCCGATTGACCAAGATGTCACTAGCGATTTTTACTTGCCAGGTGGCAAAGTCTATTTGCAATTTTGGGGAAGTGACGATGGGGAGATGGCTCAGGCCGACCGTGAGACCATTCGTACTGTTTATGAGCAGCATCATTTCAATCTTATCGAAGTCGAACCGAGTGAACTAGACAAGTTGGATGAAGTGCTTCCTAAGCGTCTTCGTCAGTTTGGTATTAAAGCTTATTGACGACTTAAGCCCGCTGTTCAGATAAGAAAAAACCCGTGTTCAACACGGGTTTTGTATTTTTAGTGTATTTCTAGGCTGCAATCCTATGGGTTAAAAGCCTTTGATGTTTTCTGCTTCTAGCTCAGAGAAGTACTTCACTGTCTTCACTTTCAGTTCTTGTTGAGCTGGTTCGTCGCATACGATCACCGCTTTAGGGTGAAGCTGAAGAGCAGAAACTGTCCATAGATGGTTTACACAACCTTCCACGGCTGCTTCAAGTGCCTGAGCTTTGTTATGACCAGTGACCAAGATCATCACTTCTTCTGAGTCTAGAAGCGTACCAACACCGATAGTCAGCGCGTATTTAGGCACTTGGTTGATATCGCCGTCAAAGAAGCGAGAGTTCGCAATGCGAGTGTCTTCAGTGAGGGTCTTGATGCGAGTACGAGAAGAAAGAGATGACGCTGGCTCGTTGAACGCGATGTGACCGTCGTTACCCACGCCGCCCATGAACAGGTTGATCTTGCCGTAAGACTTAATTTTGTCTTCGTAACGCTTACATTCTGCGTCGTGATCGTCTGTGTTACCGTTCAGTAGGTTGATATTTTCTTCTTGAATATCAATGTGATTAAAGAAGTTGTTGTACATGAACGAGCGGTAAGATTCTGGGTGATCCGCAGGGATGCCAATGTACTCATCCATGTTAAAAGTCACGACGTTTTTGAAGCTGACTTCGCCGGCTTGGTAAAGCTCGATTAGGGCTTTGTAGGTTGCTAGAGGAGTGCCACCAGTTGGTAGACCCAGAACGAATGGACGCTCAGCAGTAGGTTTAAAGTCGTTGATACGCTTAGCGATATGCGCAGCTGCCCACTTACCTACTTGTGCTGCTCGAGTTAACGGGATAAGTCTCATTTTGTGCCCCTAGTTATTGGAATTGACGATGTACTGAAACATTAATTCGCATTATAAAATAAGTAATGGCGAACTGCTATTGTTTTAGGTCAAAATTTTGCTTTTTCTTTAACCAATGTTGGTTTTGTCGACGATTTTTATATCTAAATGCTTTTATAAGACGATTTTTTACAAAGAAATTGCATTATGAAACTGACGAATCAATAGATAAAATTTATGATCTAAATTAAGTTCTGCCTTCGCACTTAACCTTGTTTTTTAACAACCTACAGAGTGCGAAATCGCACACGAACTTCAAATATTATGGGTTAGATATGGCATGGCGCTCATTCTTTAACCATAATTGAAATGTGTAAACCAGTGAGGAATTCGGTATGAAAAATGAGTTAGATCCGAGCAAAGTACTACAGGCTTACGAATGTGTGATGAACAACGGTACACCAACCGAATTTGGTAAAATGTATGAAGGTGTAGAAGCGTTTTCTGACTACGATGGGTACAACGTTTTCTTGAGAGGGAATGGTGTTGAGCTAAAAATTGGCTTCCACAACACCTATCACTTGGAATATGACCAAGAGCATTTGAAAGAGAGCTTTCTGAAAAAGATTGCGACGCTCGCCAAGTAAACGGTCATCACCCAAATATTAAAAAAGCCCTTGGGAGAATGCCCCCTTGGGCTTTAGGAGAAGAAATGAGCTTGTCTTGCTCGCTCAGTAAAGTCAAACGAGCTTTCGCCTACTGCTAGAAAAAGGCGAGAACTAGGTTATTGGTTATTAATCGTCTTCAACCAAACTCTCTTCAATGTATTCTTCTGTGGCGTCAGGCTTGTTACGACCATTTAGCGTATGGAAGCGCTTGCGACCACGAGCAAGTTGGGTGTACTTTAGCCACGTACGCTCAAGTTTTGTTTTTGCTTTGCCCGGGTTTTCTAACACCTTGATGAAGTGTTTCTCTTCGCTGTTTTCAGGTGTTAATTCGCCTGACTCTAAGCCAAGCATTGTATCCCCATAAATTGTTAGGATTTCCTCTTCTGAAAGAGTAAAATCGCCAGACTTTGCAAAGCCGCGTGGGAATTTTACGTTATCGTAAAAACGTTTTTTGCCATGACGGAATTCAGTGTCAGACATGTCAACAGCCTCTGTAACCGTTATTGATGAATGTAGTGAACTTACGGCGAAAATTAGGCTTAAATCTAACAAAAGAAAAACAAAACTTTTTTGTCGTCATGATTTTAATTAGTTGTTAATCTGGTTTTATATTAACCAGGAGATGGTTTATGGATGTAAAAGTCTTTCGAACATTTTTAGAGCTGGCAAGAGTTCGTCACTTCGGACGTGCTGCTGAGAACCTTTATATTACCCAAGCCGCTGTGAGCGCACGTATCAAACAATTGGAAAGTTACTTCGATACGCAATTGTTTATTCGTGATCGAAATAACATAAAGTTGACCTCTGCAGGTGAGCGCTTAATCAGCTATGCCGAGGTAATGGTCACTACATTGCAACAAGCGAAGCTAGAATTATCGCTTGAAGATGGCAAAGCGCTGCAACTAACGTTAGGTGGCACGCCAAACATTTGGGACGCTTATTTACAGAATTGTTTAAGTGTCGTCACAGATTCGTTTGGTGGTTATGGCTTCATGGCAGAAGTGATGGGACGTGAGATGCTCAGTCGTAGCTTGCTAGAGCGCACGTTAGATATGGCATTTGCGTTCGATCAGATCAAAGCTGATGAGCTTAACTGTAAAAAAGTGGCGGATGTTGTTCTCGTTCTGGTATCAACTGAGAAAGATTCTTTAGACACCGTTTTCGAAAACAAATATGTGTACGTTGACTGGGGGACGCGTTTCTCCTCAGAGCATTCTGAGCGTCACCCTAAGATTCCGGCTCCATATTTACGCACTTCAACAGCGCGTATCGCATTGGACTTTATTTTAGAGAAGGGTGGAGCCGCGTACTTACCAATCTCTCTCGTGGAGCCATTTATCGCTAATGGGCAGCTTCACAAGGTGTCTGGAGTAGAAGATTGGTGTCGCCCTATCTATTTGAGCTATCGTAAAGCTAGCTCGTCTGTAGACGCGATTAAGCAAGTGGAAGAAATTGTCAAAGAGATCGATCCACTGACCGCTTACAGTTTTCAGCAAATTGGTTCTGGCACTTCCGACGAATAGCGTTGAATGAAAAGTCAGAAAAACGAAAAAGCCGCCTTGAGAAATCAAGGCGGCTTTGTTTTTATCTCGATGAATCGATAGTTATGGTAAGTCAAACAACAGGGCTGTTGTGCTTTCGTTTGATGTATTGCGCAAAACAACCTTACTCTGGTGTTCAACCTTCGCGCCGTCGCCAGCCGTCAAAGTGGTATTGTCGACACTAAGGCTCCCAGTCACTTGATGGATGAATAGATTTCGGCCCGACTCAATCTCAAAGTTTAGTTCGCTACTTGGCTCAAGAATTAACTGATGCAAAGTCGCATCTTGCTTAATAAGTAGCGTGCCGTTTTCTCCAGTTGGAGTTGCGATAGTCGTTAACCCAGGATTGCGACCAAAATCTTTTTGCTGATAACCTGGTTTGGTTCCAAATGTGTTCGGTTGAATCCAAATCTGTAGAAACCGCAGCGTATCTTGGTTCGATGCATTGTACTCACTGTGGTAAATCCCTTTCCCTGCCGACATGAGTTGGAATTCACCTGCAGGTAGTGTTTTGACGTTACCTTCACTGTCTTTGTGTGCGATAACACCTTCCAACACATAGCTGATGATCTCCATATCACGGTGGCCATGTGTATCAAAACCCGCGCCAGGCTTGACTACATCGTCATTAATGACTCTCAGCTCAGAAAAGCCCATATGTTGAGGATCGTAGTAGCTACCAAAAGAAAACGTATGTTTGCTATCAAGCCAGCCAAAGTTTGCTCGACCTCGGTCTGCTGCATGTCTTACCGTAATCATAAGGCCTCCTTAAGAGAGCTTTTTGTTTAATAAGTTATCTAACGCTGCTTTACCTGCGCCAGAGAACGCCAGAGAAACGCTCGCTGCCAGTAATGCCAAGCCAAACTCGTAACCGTTGTTTGCCATGAACAGGCCATTCTCAAAGTGGACAGAGAATATCGCTACCACCATCGTGAACGCCAAAGCAACCGCTGCTGGTCGAGTTAGCAGACCAAGTAAAATGAACAAGCCGCCAAAGAACTCTGCGCTGCCCGCAAGTAACGCCATGAGTACGCCAGGACCTAAACCGATAGATGCCATCCACTGACCTGTGCCTTCTAGGCCGTAGCCACCAAACCAGCCAAATAGTTTTTGTGCGCCGTGCGCCATAAAGATAATGCCGATTGGAACGCGAAGTGATAGTGCGCTGTAACCTGCGTTTGATGTGGTAATTTTCTGTAATAGTGCTTTCATGATTCTGTCCTCTGACTCTTTTCAATGAGTGGGAAGCGTGTGCTCCCGTGCTGTTGAGAACAGTTTAGGTAGAGGCGAACATAAAAATAACGGGAGGATTTTGATAAACTCGTTCTAAAAAATTGAATAGTTGGTTTTTATTTATTTAAATCAATGCCTTGATTTTTATATTCGAGTGTTTATTTGCAGATTATTGTCTGTTTTAAATCAAGGTCTGTCATTATTTTCGATAAACATTTTTTCTGTTAAACAAAAAAAGAGCACATGTACTGTGCTCTATTGCTTTCGCTTTTAACAAGGGAGAAAGGTGTGTTAAAGAAAACCGTCAGAGGTTCATTAAGCTCTCTAATGACTCCTCTACATTGTTGTAGTGATAAGTTCGAATATTACGTCCATCCGTCGCATTAATCTGAATTTCTGAGATCTCGTTATCTGAGTCTCGTTCGATAATTCCAATAGAATGATCTACGGATTTACTGGTAATAACCTTTTGGTTTCTTAATACAATTACGCAAGTATGTAAGTCCATGCCAATTCCCTTTAGCCGACGTTGTTGTGATGTTCTGGATCTAACTTTAGTGTACAAAAGCGCTAATGCCAATAAATCTCAATATTGAGTTCCGAAAATGGCTAATTGTGGGCGCTTAAGCAAGCTACAATAACACTATATTGAACGATGCCTATGAACAATAAATGACAAAAGGCATGAGCAAGGAAAGCACTATGTTTATTCACCCCCATACCTCACTGACCTTCGAGCAGTGTCACAAGGCGCGAGTCGCGCGAGACAGTCGTTTTGATGGGCGATTTTATGTGGCGGTAAAAACAACGGGAATCTTTTGTCGTCCGATTTGCCCGGCAAATTTGCCTAAAGAAGAAAATGTTGAGTATTTCGCTGATAAGACGCAAGCCCTTCAAGCAGGGTACCGTCCGTGTTTACGCTGTCGACCTGATAGCGCGCCTGGATCTTGGGCATGGAAAGGTGTCGAGACGACCTTTCAACGAGCGATTTCGTTAATTGATAGAGGGGAGTTGCATCACCATTCGGTGTCTGAGTTGGCTGAGCGTGTTGGGATTTCTGACCGTTACTTACGTATGTTGTTTGAGCAGTATCTAGGTATGTCACCCAAGCAGTATGCGCAATATCAGCAACTAATGTTCGCCAAACAGTTGCTTCACTCCAGCTCTATGTCGGTCACCGACGTGGGGTTTGCGTCAGGTTTTAACAGTACGCGCCGCTTTAACGATGCTTTTCAAAAGTTTCTCAAACTAACGCCTTCTCAAGTACGCCGTAAAGAGTTTGATGGTGCGGGTTGCAATCGAATTGCCTTACCTTATCGAGGTGAGTTGAATTGGTCGCACATGTTGGACTTCTATCGTTTGCGAGCGGTTGAGGGGGTTGAGCTGGTGAGTGATGAGAGTTATCAGCGCAACGTTTTTTTGGATGACAGCAAAGCCTGGTTTAAAGCGACAAAAGGTGAAGGATACTTAGAACTGGCGTTTGAAATTGAAGACGTAACGAAGCTGCAAAACTTGGTGTCTGACATTCGTCGTATGTTCGATCTTGACGCTGATATTTGTACTGTTGAGCAGCATTTGGAGTATGTTGCGCCTGGGCTCGTGTCGAGTAAAGGTATTCGTATTCCTGGTGTATGGAGTGCATGGGAAGCAGGGGTTAGAGCGATTTTAGGCCAGCAAGTGTCGGTTAAAGCTGCGATTGGTCAACTTAACTTATTGGTGGCCACACTTAGTGGAGAGTCAGAAAAACGTTTTTTCCCGACTCCCAGTGATATTGCGAACGCCGACGTGAGCTTTTTGCGCATGCCGCAAAGCCGTAAAGAGACGCTAGTGCGCTTCGCCCAGTTTATGCAGGACAACTCAGAAGCTGACCCCCAGCACTGGCTAGCTTTGAAAGGCATTGGACCTTGGACCGTCAGTTATGCTCAACTGCGAGGGCAATCTCAACCCGATTGCTTTCTAGATAAAGACTTAGTGGTGAAAAAGGCGATGCAGCGTTACCCATCACTGAATACGCACACTGCGGCCCCTTGGGGAAGCTACGCGACGTTTCACTTATGGAATCAATCATGAAAACATTTTATACCGAAATGCCGAGTCCACTAGGAACGGTGACTATCCAATCGAACGCTGAGGGCTTACTTGGCATTTGGTTTGAAACATGCACCACTAAGCCGAGTGAGCTGGGGGGGCGAGACGAGCAGCATCCGGTCTTGCGCCAAGCTGTCACCCAACTGGATGAATACTTTGCTGGTCTGCGCAACGAATTCGATTTGCCCCTTGCAGCGACAGGCACTGATTTTCAAAATCAAGTTTGGCAGGCACTAACGACCATTCCATATGGGGAAACGTGGAGCTATCAAGATCTCGCGAATGCGATAGGTAACCCTAAAGCTGTGCGTGCTGTTGGGTTAGCAAACGGGAAGAATCCGATTTCTATCGTGGTGCCTTGTCATCGCGTTATTGGCAAAAGCGGAAAACTGACTGGGTATGCAGGTGGAGTGGAGCGCAAGCAACGTTTGCTCGCGTTGGAGCAAGGTACACCGCTTTAAGTGAGGCGATTCTCGTATTGGGATTAAGCGTGCTACACAGGGGTAACGATAGTGTAGAGTTTCATAATCGTTATACGAATAGAAGAAGGACAATAAGGACATGCCTTTCAAAACGGATTTTGATGCCTTCATAAGTGAGTGTTGGCAGCATCACGAGGAAAATCCCGAACAAGTTTATGCTAAGCTAGAAACGGCTCTGAGCGAGGTGGAAGACGTTACCCAAATCGAGCGAATATTCGCATTGATGCTGCATACCGCTATTGGGCATCTCCAGTGCCCAGAACAGTTTCTTACTTGTTTAGAGCACTTTGATGAACGCAAGGTTGCCGAGAGTTTGGCATTTCAACGCAGTATTGCCGTTGTGCGCTATTTCGTAGATGGCACTGACAATATGGAATTATTGGAAGAGCAAGAACAACGCCGAGTTTACGCTTTGATTTCGAATGAACTTTCTGCACTTGTTCAGCTTGAACTGGCGAGTCAATGGTTGGTGAAGGCAGCGTTAGGAATGACGCCGAACGATGCAGAAGGGCCATTAGCGCGCGCTATCGCGATCACTGCAAACAACTTAGCATGTCAGTACGAAGCGCTGGCTGAGCGCACGTGCATGGAAAAATCGAAGATGTTAGAAGCAGCGACACTCGCGCTAGACTATTGGAAAGTGGCAGGGGGTTGGATGCAAGAAGAGCGCGCAGAGTATCGCTTAGCGATGAGCTTGCTTAAAGCGGATAAACCGCAAGAAGCCAAAGTGCATGCTGAGCGCTGTGAGGCTATTTGTCAGCAAAATGGTAGCGACGCGTTTGAGCTGTTCCACGCACATGACTTGTTGATGCAAGTACACTTCCATCTTAGCCAGAAATATAAAGCTAAATTGGATGAAGAGATGCAGCAGCACTGCAAAACGAGCTCTTTGACGTGATCTTAGCGTTGAATGAAAAAGCCCCGAGCGACTGGCTGGGGGCTTTAGGGTTGTTGACTATGCAGCGATGATTATGCTGCTTGCGCTTTTGCTTGGTATCGTCCTGGTTTATGGTTCATCGCCAAAATCAAGTTCGTAGCGATGGCACCTAGAACAGATAGAGCGATAAGGTGCACATCTACAATGAACAGTGACATCACCACGATGGCACAATCTAACCCCATTTGAACTTTACCCGCTCGAACTCCAAAACGTTCCTGAAGGTACAACGCTAGAATGTTAAAGCCACCCAAACTCATTTTGTGACGGAAAATTACCAACATACCGATTCCAATCAGCCCACCACCCAAAAGTGCCGCATAGAGAGGTTCGATTCGTGAAATCTCAATCACATGATGCAGATGATCGACCGCAAAAGAGACAATCGAAACCGCAATAAAGGTATTGATAGTGAAGCGCCAACCCATGCGCATCACAGATAAAATATAAAAAGGGAGGTTAAGAGCGAAAAATATCTGACCAAAACTGAAGTCACTCACTTTGGTTAGGAAGATCGCCAAACCAGCCGTACCGCCAGTGAGCAATCCTACTTTGCTAAAAAATATCACCCCAAGTGACACCAACGCACTGCCGAGCGTCAGAGCCAAGAGGTTCTCTCTTAGGCTATGATCTTTGTCCATAAATTAATTTCCTTGGTTTAAAAACCGCGCCGGAGATAATACGTCTCACGGACGCGATAGACAGTCGCCAAAATAGCAACTAACAAATCGGCCAATAAAATGTTGCGAAAAGTGATGGATGTCGAGTTTTTGGACGAGATTATGATGATGTTAACCTGTTTAACATAATGTACACAGATAGAAAAACAACAAGGAAAAGTTATGATTAAGAAAGTTGGCAACACCCAAATCAACACATTACATCGACTGAGTTGCCACTGTGGAAAAGTTGAGTTGGAACTGGCGTTACCCAATGGTATTGAGAAACCGAGACGGTGTGACTGTTCTATGTGTCGACGTCGTGGCGCGATTGTCGCATCTGTACCTTTGAACGGTATTCGTATTATGCAAGGCGAAGACGTCTTGAAGCAGTATCAATTTAATACACACACTGCGAAGCACTTTTTCTGTGGCGAGTGCGGTATTTATACGCACCATCAGCGTCGTTCTGACCCGAGTGAGTATGGCTATAATGTCGGCTGCTTAGAGGGCGTCAACCCATATGAGTTGGGAGCGATTGAAGTGATGGATGGCGTTAACCATCCATCTGACCGCTAGGTTATATTGCGATTTAAGTGCCTGATTATCGGTGCTTTTAAGTAAATAAGCCGCTATTCATCCACAAGTGTACCGCAATACTGGCGGCATAACCCAAGGCGATGACGGGAGCCCACTTTAGGTGGCCAAAGAAGGTGTATTGTCCACGCGCAGCTCCCATTAAAGCGACGCCTGCCGCGGAGCCAATGGAAAGCAAACTGCCACCGACACCTGCGGTTAATGTGACCAGTAGCCAGTTGCCCATCGACATGCTTGGTTCCATGGTCAGTACAGCAAACATAACCGGAATGTTATCGACGATTGCAGATAGGACACCAACCATTACGTTTGCCCAGACTGGGTTCCATTGCGTGTACATGACGTTTGAAACCAGTTCGAGGTAGCCAAGTAAACTTAAACCGCCAACACACATTACAACACCGTAGAAGAACAACAAGGTGTCCCATTCGGCTCGAGACACACGATGAAACACATCAAACGGAACCACTGAGCCTAAGCGCTTCAATGCCTGATCATCGCCATTGGCAATTGCCATAGCTGCTTTTTTTGCGAGTGAGTGTTTGAGAGTTTGGCGCAAAAAATATCCGAAAAACTGTAAGTACGCCAAGCCCATCATCATGCCCATAACGGGTGGGAAGTGCAGCAAGGCGTGGAAAGAGACTGCGGTGGCAATCGTCAAAATGAACAACGCGACAATACGCCTTGCCCCGCGTTTTAGCTCAACGTGTTGGTGAATCGTATTCGGTTTTGTGTTTGGAACAAAAAGTGACATCAAAAATGCGGGAACCAAGTAGTTCACCAATGACGGTACAAACAACGGAATGAACTCAGCAAAGCTGACATGACCGGCCTGCCACACCATCAGGGTTGTAATATCACCAAATGGGCTGAATGCACCGCCAGCGTTGGCTGCGATAACAATGTTGATACAAGCAAGATTGACGAACTTAGGATTATCACCAGAGACTTTCATCACTACAGCGCACATCAAAAGGGCCGTAGTTAAGTTATCGGCAATCGGTGAAATGACAAAAGCGAGAAACCCCGTCAGCCAGAACAACTTTTTGAATCCAAAACCTTTACCAACCATCCACGCCTGTAAGGCATCGAAGAGTTTGCGTTCTTCCATTGCGTTGATGTAAGTCATCGCCACGAGCAAAAACAGCAGCAACTCGGCATATTCCAACAAGTTGTGTTCTAGTGCGGATTTGGCGATTTCAGGCTGATTGTGTTGAGCAAAGGTGTAGCCAATCAGAATCCAAATTAATCCTGCAGCGAGCAGCACTGGCTTGGATTTTCTCATTTTCAGATACTCTTCCAACATAACCAGTATGTAAGCGATCGAAAAGATAATCAGAGCCGCGTAACCGACACCAGAATTAACAAGGTTCAGTTCATTGGTTGATGCAGCAAAGGTGGCGCTAGAGAACAACAAACAGCAGAAAGCCACAATTGGATAGATTGGCATAGACATTTCTCCTTTGTCTGGTTGGAGAAATATTAGCCACAAATGAATGAGTTAGTTGTGAGAGAGCTCGAATTAACAGTAGGAGTTAGGAAATGATAGTGTGCGCCACTATTTTCTGAGTGACGCAATGCTTGCTGCGCCGAATAAAACCGCAGCGGCATATAAACCGTAAGTTAACCAGTGACTAATCTCTAAAAAAGGAACGAGTCCTTGACCTGCCCACATACAGCCTCCGTTTAATGAGCAATGTTGTAATAGTCGAGCCAATTTAAAGGAAATGAACAATGTTTTTTGTGAGTGAAAGCAAATTCTGAAGGATTAGAAAGTCAAAAATTGGTCAGTGAGAGAGAAATCTCATTTTTAACTGGCTAGCTCTAACCCTTTTGAGTTAAAGCTAGCTATATCTAGAGCTGAATGCATTTAGCGTAGGAGCCATTTTTTCAACGGTGAAGCGTCAATTGCTTTCACAAGCAGTATGGTTGCAACAATCGTTGCAGGATAAATAAACACATCTTTCGCGAGGTGTTGCAGCCCGATAAATTCAGCGACATTCATCATGACAATTATGATAAGCAGATGGCTAACATATATTCCTAACACGCAAGGAGATAGTTTGAAGACCCAAGGCATGTCGCCAAAATGAGGGTGAGCCAAAAGCCACATAAAGACACCTACAGCCCAGATAACGGTACCGAATAGGAAGTCGTGCGAGTTGAAAGCGATGTCATGTTGCATCAGCCAGTAAGCTTCACCAAAATGCAGTGCCATGCCAAGAATAATGCATCGAACCGTATTGTTTCGCGACCACCGCCACTGCACTTCTCGTGCGAAATAACCTAGAGCAACTAGCAACGTGCTGAAAAAAGGCCCGTTACGAGTAAAGAAAGGCGCTGGCAGGTCGGTAATGGTCGCGTAACTGCCAGCAAAGGCACCGTATATGTATAGCAATACTGCGGTTGGCAGTATCAGTTGCGCCATATTGATATGCACGAGAAAGGCAATTAACGCTACGGCAATGACCAGAGCCGGAATAAACCACAGATGAACGAGTCCGCCTTCGATGAGTGAATTGATCGGGGTTGACATTAGGTACCCCCAATAACCTTGCCTTTCGGCGAGATACCCAGCCTCAGCGACCGTCTGCCATTGGAATGGCATCAGTAAACTGATCATGCTCCAAATGAGCCAAACCTTCATTAACGGTTTGGCGTAGTTCTTAAGAGTATCGATAGGTGAATGACTCAACTTCGGCTGGATTAGATAACCCGAGATGAGAAAGAACAGCGGAACAGCAAAACGAGCCAGTTGGTTGAGCATATAGCCAACCCATGGTATCCCATTCCACTGCCAGTACGTCAGTGCCATCTGGCAATGCAAACCCACAATCGCAAGCATCGCAATGATACGTGCAAACTCTAAGCTGGCTATTTTTTGTTTCTTTGCCATTACATTGTTTACCTAAATAAAAAACTTAGGTGAAAATAGCAGGTTGTTACTGAAGTAATACGTGAAAAAGTCAACAGACTTGCGCTTACATTGAAGCTGTTTTGAAAATTAAGACTTACTTCAAACTTCTTAATTATTAACCTATTAACGCAATCAATACCTGATTCGTGAGTCGAAAATAGCACTGAATAATGGTTAGACCAGTTAACTCGAGATTGCAAAAAAGAACAATCGTGCTAAAAATAAGACTATGCAAAAAGGAAAAGTGACAAAAGAGTTTATTCTGCAGCGGGCTTTTGAGATCGCCAGCGAAGACGGATTAGAAAGTCTTACGATTGGAGAGTTAGCCAAGCAATGCGGTATGTCGAAAAGTGGTCTGTTTGCCCACTTTAATTCGAAGTTGAATTTACAGCTATCGGTGCTTGATCACGCCAATAAAGTGTTCGCTGATCGGGTTATTGAGCCTGCTCGAGAACTCGGGGATGGCAATATCGAGCGTAAAATTCGAGGGTTGCTCGACTCTTGGATGACTTGGAATCACGCATTCCAAGGAAGTTGTATGTTTCTTGACGCTTGGAATGATACGGCAGATAAAGATTGCCCGCTTCAGGCCGGACTGCGTAAATCCATAGACACTTGGCTGAGCTATTTGGAGATCCAAATAGCGAAAGGCAAAGAGAAGCAAGAATTTGCAGCAGACTTAGATACACGCCAAGCAACGTTTGATTTGTACGGTCTTTATTTGAGTGCGCATGTTTTTTACTCAATTAAAGGTGAGCAAGAAAGCTTGCGTCTGTTTTGGCAAGGGATCGACAACTTATTTTCTCGCTGGAAAGGCTAATATCGGTTATTCGCTTCCCAGATTCGTAGACATAAAATCACAAAGAGCGGCTGAGTTCGCTCTTTCTTATCAGCGTAAAAAGCACGACCGTTCTATTTTGTGCAAAGCTGATAGTTAAGGACATGATTATGAGTGAAAAAATTTACTTTAATACATCGCAACGTTTCAGTATTAAGCGCAGTTTGGTGAACATTAGTACTCGGTTACACCATACACTGGCCCCGTCACATGCAAAGAAGACCGCGCGCAAGCTTCTTCTGACACCTGCTCGTACGCAACCTAAAAATATTGAACCTCAAGGGCTTATCAAAGGTGAAATTAAAGGGCATGCAGGCATCATCAAAACCTATACTTTGGGCTCTGGACCTATTTGGGTGCTAACTCATGGTTGGTCTGGCACGGCAAGTCAGTTTTATCCACTGATGGAACATATTGCGTCGAAAGGGTTTACTGCTTTGGCGTACGATCATCCGGCACATGGTGAGAGTGAGGGGCAGTATGGGCACATTCCGGGGTTTGTCAGAGGATTAGAAGATGTGTTGGATACGGTCGAGGATGTTGTTGGCCTAGTTGGGCACAGCATGGGCACCGCTTCTGCTCTTGAGTGCCGACACAGCAAATTAGAAAACAAGCCTTTGCTGCTTATTGCTCCGGTATTAAATTACGTAGAGAACTTATTCGGTAGCATTGCGCGTTCCGGTTACTCGATGAAGCTTTTTAATGCTGTGGTTTCAGAAGTTGAAGACCAATTTGGCTATCCGTTACAGTCCATTGATCCGATGAAGCGTTTGTCTGAGCGTCCGTCTCACACCATTATTATTCATGATGAGCAAGATAAGTTCACCAAATACAGTGTCTCGGCAAAAGCGGCTGAAGAGATTAAAAACGTTGAGTTAGTGACAACACAAGGTCAGGGGCATGGTCGAGTGATGAAGTGTGAGCAAGTCTTCAGTAGTTTTGACCGTTTGCTCGATAGTGCTTGGTAACCCTTACTTTTACTGATTGATTCGCTCCGTTTTGCGCTAATTCGGTTTGAAAGTAACACCTCAGACTTTTTCGTCTCTGGTGTTGCTCTCCTCGTTAAGAGGTTAAATCCAAAAAGGACAGCCGAAGCTGTCCTTTGTTTATTTAGCAGAACGTCTGCAAGGCTGAAATTAGTTACAGTTAGCTACGCCAACTTCTTTCCAAACGCCCCATTCGCCAGATTGGCTAGGATCGTCACCCTGAGTCCACCATTTCGCTTCCCACGTTTTACCTGCGTGAGTCACTTGGTTACCACCTGTGTACACTGCGCTCGCATCCCATGCGTTGTCACAAGTACCAGGGTTCGGATCGGTTGTGTGCTGTGCAACAACCACTGTCGCGCTTGCCGATGAAGACGCTTTACCGTCGCTCACACTTACAGTGAAGCTTAAGCTTGTGTCTTGCGGGTATTCCGCAGCAGTGAACGTGACTTTGGAGCCTTCAACCGTTGCATTCAGACCTTGAGGTAGAGTCCAGTTGAATGTCAGGGTATCGTTGTCTGCATCGCTAGACGCAGATGCATCTACAACCACAACGTCACCAGCGTTTGCTGTTGCTGGAGCAACAACTTGCGCTATTGGTGCGCTGTTCACTGGGTCAACAACACCTGCTGGTTTCACTGTTACTACAACGAGGTCAGATGCCGTTGCACCTTCGTTATCAGACACCGTCAGCTTGAAAGTTAATTGCTCTTCAACAATAACTTCTGCTGCATCAAAGCTTGCTTTCGCTGTGTTTGCACCTGTTAGTACCACTGCTGTGCCAGATACTTGTTCCCAAGCGTAGCTTGCGATGGTGCCGTCAGAGTCTTTTGACAGGCTGCCATCTAGAACCACATTTGCAGGACCTGTTACCGATTGATCTGCGCCAGCGGCTGCGGTTGGTTTACGGTTTGGTTGAGGAACCACACCACCAGCCATACCTTCGTGCATCGCGTTTAGAATGTCACCGTTATCCGCGTCAATTTCCCAAGAGAATAGACCAGCAAGACCAAGAGACTTCGCGTAGCTACCTTTTGCTAGCACTGAACGGTGGTCATCAAATGTGATCAACTCGCCCGTAGTACGGTTCCATACCCATGGTGCTTCTGCTTGTGCATCGTAGCCGTACTCGAAGCCGTTAATACCAGTGTTGTTTGCACCTAGCATGAATGACTTAATGCCTTTGTAGTCAATTACGCCATCTTCCCAAACACCTTGCGCTGTGCTGCCCTTCAGTTTACCTGTAGCAGTACCTGTCATTGGGTCGTTTGGATCGGTTAGCGTATCTGGAGTTACGCCTTCCCAGCCACGACCGTACATTGCTGTACCAAGTACTAGCTTGTTCGCAGGAACGCCTTGAGCAAGAAGAAGTTGGATGCCGTTATCTGCTGTGTAAGCAGGACCTTTGTACGGTTCGCCGTTCTCATCAACGCCACTACCGTCACACTGACCAGGACGCATGAATGAACCACAGTAAAGCGCAGTCTGGTGACCAGGAACGTTGTTCCAGCCGCCGTAGAAGTCGTAAGTCATTGCGAAGATGTAATCCATGTACTGAACCGCATCTGCGTAGTCTACGTCTTCAATCTTGTCGTAACCGACACCGATAGCGGACGTTAGCTCGTAAGTACGGCCTGTCTCAGCTTCTAATTCATCAAGCATTACGCGCAGTTCACGCATCAGTGCGATGTATGCTGGGCCATCGTTTACAGGGTCGCCCTTATCGGCTGCTGCACCGCCGCCGCCAGGGAATTCCCAGTCGATATCAACACCATCGTAGAATTTCCAAGTTTTCAGGAACTTCTTAACTGATGCGACGAATGTGTCTCGGTTTTTCTTGTCCACGAAATCGAAGAATGGGTCAGACAGTGTCCAACCACCGATCGATGGGATGATTTTTAGATCAGGGTTACGTTGTTTCAATGCCATTAGCATTGCGTAGTTACCCTTGATAGGCGTGCTGTATTCATGACCAGCTTGTGGGAAGCTCTTCTGATAAGCAGCCCAAGGGTCATGGATAACGACTTCATAATCAGGCACACCTGTACAAGCAGTTTGTAGCGCGTTGAAACTGTTGCCGCCAACAGACTTCACAGACTCATTTGGGCCACAAATTGGGATAAAACCGTAAAGGATGTGAGTCAAGTTGTCGACCGGCATATTATCGACGGTGTAGTCACGGCCATAGATGCCCCATTCAACAAAATACGTACCCATCACGACGCTTGGATCGGTATTGTAGGTTTTGTTGTTTGGATCAACATTCATCGTTAGTGGCTTCAGGTGAGAACCATCGGTATCTGCAATTGTGATTTCAGCTGGTGCGCTTTTCGCACAACCTGTCGCATCACATGCTTCGATTTCCATTTGGTATAAGCCACCTTGGCCGTATTCAAACGAAGCTGTTGTTTGGCTACCAGTGATAGGGCCGCTTGCTACTTTTACACCATCAAAATAGACGTTGTAAGTGTCACCAGGTGTGCCACTCCACTGGTTAAACTTAACAGTGATCTTCGCTTGCTCATGGTATTTCACCATGTCGTAGTAGCCTGACGTGGTTTCCATCGCGAGTTCAATTTTAGAAAACTGAAGGTTGTTGGAACCGTACATATCGATACTTGGTGCGGTTGGAGCCGCAACTGCAGCACCTGATAGCGCTAAAGCAACTCCAGCTGCACATAGGTTAAATCGAATCATAACTTCTCTCTCAATCCTTGGATTCATGTTCTACCTAGAACATAGGCTGCTCTTGCACCAGATAAGATGATTGGATTTACTCCACGTGCAAAAGCATCACACTCAGCATTTCAGAGAGTTTTTTTTCGTCAAAAAAAATTAAGACGGTTTTCGAGGCACTTGAGAGAACTTAACTAAAACTCGCACTCTGTTACACAGAAAGTGTCAGACTGAGTCAATAATTTATAAAATCTCAGCAGAAACTAAAATTATTGTTTACTCAGTAACGAGTTGGTTAAATGCGATGAAGGCCTTATTTTGTTGTTTATTAAGGTTTTGTTTCATTGATATAGAAAGAGAATTGAAAGGAAAAATAGCCGTGAAGACATACTAGTCACGGCTGAAGTGTTCACTCAACGCGGCGCGACGTTTAGAGGCTGCGCCGGTTTCTGAGCCCTGAACGGTATGCTCAAATCCTTTACGAATGAATCGCTGATCTGGAATAAGAGGCTCAATACGGCGTATTTGAGGTGAAAGATGAGAGCCTGAGATCTGATACGCTGTCTTTCCTAATCCGGTATTCAACGTGATGACCTTGCCATCGAATTCAAATTCCGTCGTAATAAGTCGATGGTTTCGGTATACCCCATCTTCAGTGAAAACGAGACGTTCTGTTTGGTAGGGTGGCGCGCCAATCTCAATCCATTCGCCGTACACCTTTTCCGGATCAATGTGGTCTTGATAGGAGAGGTGGATTTGATAGCCAAAAAACGTCAACAGACCCATCCCGAAGCAGACAAATGTACTCTTGAGGATTTTGGATTGGTGGCGAGCCAAAAATGAAAGTTTTGGTTCTTGTCGTGCTTTTCGCCTTCGGCGAGTCGAGTCCGTCATAGATCTAATTTTCTCCACTTTTTTAACATGGTGGAAACCTTCCTTTTTAAAAACAAACAATCCCGCCATTGAGACGACGAAACTATGATCTAATGTCCACTTTTACATTCAGATACACATCTTATTGATGGTTTTGTTGTTTGCTCACATTCATTACTTCGCAGGTTTTCTTGCTCGGTTTAGGTCGCCTGATTAATCCTCGTGAAAAGAGGTTCTCGCTCAGTAGCAAAGGATGTGCGTTATTACGTTGAGTTTAATGGCTTTCAAAGCTTGAGTAACGGAAAGAAACAAGGTAAAAAAGAGCGGACTTTTGATAAGGAAACCAATAATGAATATTAAGGAAAATAGCTATTTTGCTGGTAGTGTAAAATCACTAGGCTTTAACCAGAAAGATCAGGATGTTAGCGTTGGTGTGATGCTTCCTGGTGAGTACACGTTTGGTACTCAAGCACCAGAGCGTATGACGGTTGTAAAAGGTGCGCTTGTGGTCAAGCGTGTTGGCGAGAGCGATTGGACGACTTATCAAAGTGGTGAGTTTTTTGAAGTGGAAGGTAGTTCTTCATTTGAGCTTCAAGTGAAAGAAGCGACTGCGTATTTATGTGAGTACTTCTAGCGTTCATTTGTTGCTCGTCATAAAACCACCTTCGGGTGGTTTTTTCGTCTATGTGCTTCACTTATAACGCATCTTTTTGGTTATTTGGGTATATACTTAATAAAAATGTACCCATCGACCAGGGAGGAAGTGATGGCAGTACAACGCAAGCATTCTGATCTCCCTCCTCGTTACGAGGATAAAGATCTCACCAATGAGCAAAGACAGCGCTTTACCGAAGTTGCCAACGCCGCTCATAAGAGACGTGAATTTTATCGACGTGCTCTAGGGAAGAGCTTAATGGGCAAAATGAAGGGCCGTGCGTTTAAAGATCACCCCACTCGTCAGCAAGACAAGCCGAACAGAACGTTGCAAGTAGTGTGGTTAATCGTATTCCTCGTTGTGGGGCTTTGGGTGATGCATGTGTTCGCTTAGTCATTAGCAAGCTTCTGGTACCGCTGGTGCATCAGATGTTGACTGTTCTTCAGTATTGCAGTGCTCATAAAAGGCGTACTGGTTTTTACCAGTATGTTTAGCTGCGTACATTGCTTTATCTGCACATCGAGTCAATTCAGACAAATCCTTTGCATCTTGCTTATAGATAGCAGCACCTACACTCATCGTTAACTCGTTAATCATATCGTAGCTTCGGTAACCTGTTGGAAACAGATTTACGATCCGTTTTAGGATGCTGTCGAGGTCATCTTTACTTTTTACATCGTAAAGCATGATTACAAACTCGTCGCCCGCAAATCGAGCGATGGAGTAGTCGTGTTTATCTGTTTTTCTGTCTTTGTTGCGAATGTTATTTTTTAATCGAGTGGCGAAGGCTTGAAGTACTTGGTCACCAATATCGTGCCCGTAGGTGTCGTTGATGTGCTTGAAGTTATCGATATCGAGAAAGACCAATGCGGTGATGCTGTCATCAGATGAGTGCTTGATTTCATCGAGCTTTGCGCGCGCCCAAGTCTCAAAGCTCCAGCGATTGGCAAGCCCAGTGAGCTGGTCAAAATATGCTAACTCCTCAATCCCCTCACGATACAGTGTTTGAATGTAATTGAGGACTTTCGTGTAGTAATACGAGAACGTGTGACACACAAACGCGGTCGCTATCAGGGTCAGCATCAATCTCCGCTCTATGATTTCTGTGGCTGCTGGCAGTCGATCTAAAAAAGCGACCCCAAAAAAGATCAGTAAAATGTAGGTGCCACTGAACAACAGACCGACCTTAAACTCATTAATTAATACCAGAGTGGCGACAATAGGATATAGCCATAACATTTTGCCTGACGGAGCATCGTTATACAGAAGTAACAATAACCCTTCGAACATTAAGACAGCACTTAGCCATAAGTCGGCGTATTGATGGTGCCGCTGGACTTTTATTACATAACTGATTGCTAAGCATGCCAAGGCACACAAAGCATGGAAAAAGCTTAAACCCCAGTTATTCTCAAGTGATTGAGCAATGGAACCATAAGTTAAACAGGCAGCGGCGATACTGGAGCATAAAAAGACAATTTTCTTTTTTCTTGTTGAGCGGATGTCCGCCATTTCTTCTAAGCGCGCCCCAGCCAATGTCGACATTACGTATCCTTGCTTAATTAACGTGTACGCTTATTCTAGGCGGTATTTTCGCGATAAATAGAACAACAAAGTTTCCAAATGTGATATCAGTCATTTTTAGTGCAAAGCCATCAGTGTGATTTGGTGCGAGTGTTCAAAGAGGAATGGTGGCGCATGCAGGTTTTCATGACGGTTCTTCATGGCTCTATATGGTTGGACTGATAATTCAAAGTAATGTATCTAGTTAGACGCATTTCTATTGATTATCCTGATTCTGTTCGGTGCTCGTTGATTGAGAGTATTGTTCACCAATCTCTGCTCTACGTATCGTCAAGGCATATGTCGTTTCGAAAATGCATTAGAAATATTTTTCCGAAACAGGGCGAAATATTGTTGTCGTTATGACCAATATGCGACTAGAATCCGCGCTAAATCACAACCTCATATCGAGCTTCGTTCGAGTCACTATTTTTAAACTGCTTCACAAATATTGTGAGGCAGTTTTTAGTTGTAGGAAAGGTTACAAGCATGCCTAAAAGCCAAAACATCAACCAACGAATGTCCATCGTGGCATTAGCTTGGCCAATTCTTGTCGAAATTTTGCTACGGACGGCTTTAGGAACCAGTGACGTGTTCATGCTGAGTGGCTACTCAGACAAAGCCGTATCCGCTGTTGGTGTGATCACGCAGATTACCTTCTTTTTAATCATCGTTTCGACGTTTGTCAGTAGCGGTACGGGGATTTTGATTGCCCAATACAATGGCGCTGGACGCGAGCAAGAGTCAGTGAGCGTTGGTGTTGCGAGTATTGCGCTGTCTGTGCTCGTCGGTGTGCTATTGAGTGTGATTGCCGTACTTGGTGCGATATACCTACTCCCGTATTACGGCTTGGAAGCGCAAGTTGAGCAGTACGCTCATGAATATCTGCTGATAAGCGGTGCGATGACGTTTAACGTTACGATTGGCGTTGTTTTTACAACTATTCTGCGTAGTCATGGTTATTCACGTTCCCCAATGGTGGTGAATTTGATCTCGGGTGTGTTCAACATCATTGGTAACTATATTGCGCTTTACCAGCCATTCGGTTTACCTGTGTATGGTGTGCAAGGTGTAGCAATAGCAACCGTCGTCAGCCAAGTCATCGGTACGTTAATGTTATGGTTTATTCTCGCTCGCAGCAGCATTGAACTACCGATGTCGACCATGAAACAAGTGCCCGCAGAGATTTACAAAAAGATCTTAAAAATCGGCGGCATGAACGCGGGTGAAGTGCTGTCTTACAACGTGGCGCAAATCTGCATTGTGTATTTTGTGGTGCAAATGGGGACGGCATCGTTGGCGGCTTTCACTTATGCACAAAACATTGCCCGTTTCTCGTTTGCTTTCGCGTTGGCAATTGGTCAGGCAGCGCAAATTCAGACTGGTTACTACATCGGTAAAGGTTGGGTGAGTAGCATTTTAAAACGCGTACAAATCTACTTCTTAGTGGGGTTTGTGGCATCAACGGCGGCAACCACACTGATTTACCTGTTTAGAGAAGAGATTCTACGCGTGTTTACCGATCAACCGGAAATACTCGCATTGGCAAGCTCGTTAGTCATGGGCTCAATTTTGCTCGAAGCCGGACGTGTGTTTAACCTGATTTTTATCGCGGGGCTCAAAGGCGCGGGTGACATCAAGTTCCCAGTGCAAATGGGGATTTTGAGTATGTGGGGATTAGGCGTGCTTTTCTCTTACATCTTTGGCATCCACTTGGGTTATGGCGTTTTAGGGGCTTGGATGGCAATCGCACTCGATGAATGGGTACGTGGTATCATCATGGCAAGACGTTGGCGCTCTCAGGTGTGGACCAAGTTTAAGGTGAGCTAACGGTTTTCGGTATCGCGCATCACGCTTATTCTGTTGTTAGAAAACAAAAAAAGGCACTGTTAGTCAGTGCCTTTTTGTTATTTAAAATCGGGAAGACGTTAGAATTCGCACTCAGCTTTGAACACCATGCGCTCTTTGCTGTATGGATGATCCAGCTCTAGCATCTCAGCATGCAGGTGCAAGCGATTCGCTTTTTCGCCGTATAAACCATCACCAACCATCGGCATGTTTAACCCCATGTGATGAGCACTGTGTACACGTAGTTGGTGAGTTCTCCCTGTTTTCGGATACATGTATACCTTGCTGCGTCCATCTTTGACTTCAATCAGTTGCCAGTAGGTTTCTGCATGTTTCCCGTGTTCAAAACACACCAGTTGACGTGGGCGGTCGTCGGGGTCACCACGCATTGGCAGTGAAATTTCCCCTTCAGGCTCGTTTAATACGCCTTCGAGCAGTGCCATATAACGTTTTTTTACGCCGCGAGCCATAAACTGTTTTTGCAGACTTTTGTTCGCGCGCTTGGTTAAGGCAAACACCAAAATGCCAGAGGTCGCCATGTCGAGGCGATGAATCACAAACGGCCCTTCCACATCAGGGTACATCGCTTGTAGGCGCGTATAAGCAGAGTCCTTGATAGTTTTACCCGGCACTGAAAGTAAGCCCGAGGGCTTGTTGACGACGACCATAGCGTCGTCTTGGTAGATTATCTCTAGCTCTTTGTCTTCTGCCCAATTCTCCGCCAATGGGTTAGGTTCGACATCCAGCCCTTGCATCATATGACCTAAAATCGGCTGACATTTGCTGTTGCACGATGGGTAGAATTTTTTGTGTTGGCGAACTTCAGACTTTGGCGAAACACCCCACCAAAATTCTGCCAACGCCAGCGGTTTGAATTCGTGTTTAAACGCGTATTGGAGCAGTTTTGGCGCAGCACATTCCCCTGCACCTGCTGGTGGTATTGGGTTTGTGGTGTCCGCAAAAATGTCCACCAAGTCGCGTGCTTCGCCATGGCTGTTTAGGAAGCGGTATTGTTTATGCAGTTTGTGCTGTAAAGCGTTGGAGAGTGTCTTGCGCTGCTCTTTCAGATGAGCAAGTTGCTGCTCTAACTCGGCCAAGCGCGCTTCTTTGATTGCAAGCTTTTCATCCCACGCTTGCTTTAAGTATTTGAGAACGTTTTTCTCGGCGACACTTTGCTTACCCAACTCATCCAACAAGATTTTGAGATCATCGGCATTGAGCGTTTGCTCGCCCTGTTGGCGCTGTCGCTTGCGTGCTGCTCGGCCATCAATCATCGCTTGGCGCTGTGTTTGCTCCTCTTGCTGATAAGCGGCTCGGTCGGCTTGGATTTGCGCTTTAAGATCCGCTAATTCCGGATTCGCGGCACAGGTTTTGTACTCCGCATTGGCGGCGTTGATGGCATCCGTTTCTGCGCGGAAGAAGCCTTCATCGGTCAGCATGTCGTACACAGGAGGGACAAATCCTGGAATCAAGTTTTGGTCAGCAATTTTGCCAGAAAATGCACTTAAAAAGCCGAGCTCGCCTTGAGGGCTTTCTACCAGCAATACGCCAAACATTTTGCCTCGCCCCGTTTCTTCATTAACCAAACCAAAATCGTGTTCGAAGTCGGTTTGCGCTAATAAGTGCTGTTGCAATTGCTTTGCGGCCATAACGCAAAGCGGATGCGGCGTGTAGTAGAACGGAAACGTAAACTGCGTTGGTAATTCATAGTCAGAAGTATCAGCAGTAAAACGAGTAAAACAATGTTCAGGCGAGTGCATGGTGGGTATCCGCGCGAGTAAAAATTCGAGCGAGGATTGTACCTGTTTGAGTCAGGATTGCCATGTCGGTGTTGGCACTCGCTCTTGGATTAAGAACAAGAGCGAGTGGGGAAGAGCTTATTGCAGTTTTTGTAATGCAAGCTTCCACTGTGCCGGTTTGTCGTAGTAGGCCGAGTGCGGCAAGGTCAGGTACTCGCCATTTACTTCTGCAATCAGGGTTGGATAACCACCAACGTGCAACTGGCGCATCAATTGTCGGCTAGAGCGAATTCTCTCGTTTAGCTCGGCTTCGCTTAACGTCATGTTTTGCTCCCACGCATCACTTGCTAAACCTAGCGATTCTGCAATGGCTTTGAGCGTCGATGCTTCATTCACTTTTAACCCGAGCTGATAATGCGCGGATTGGATGGCCTTTAGCATGTGCCATGGATTGAGCCCCATTTTCTCCGCACTCAAGATCGCTTGTGTTGGTAGATAAGAATCAAGAACAAACGCATCTTCGCTTTTCACGCGTTGCAGATATGCTTCACCAAACGTTGCTCCGGTTTCGGTTGCGATACGAGCGTCACTGTTGATGATGTGCTGACGAAATTCAGATTCAATCGCGCGTTTCTCAATCATACCGCCGGGATGAAGCTCTACCTTAAATTGAGAGGTGTCCATCAAGGCTTCGATGAGTGGTGATGCCCCGTAGCACCAACCACACATGGGATCGAAGAAGTAATGCACGGTTACCATGACATTTCACCAGTATGCACTTTCGCACCGATTTCTAGCGCGATTGGCAATTGAGCTTCTGGGTATTTCGCAGACATGGTGTCAATGAGTTGAACGCTGTTATTGCTGTGTTTTTTCGCTTGCTGAAAATCCTGCAAGTATTGTTGCGAGTAGCGAATGGTGTCTGCGTTCAGCTTTGTGCCTGCTTTCATGTGACCAGGAATGACCACTTGAGGTTTAAGCGCAAGCATCTCGCTAAGTTGCTGCTCCCAAGCATTGATGGCGGTTTGGTCTGCGGCATCTGCCATCCACAAATGTACGTTTGAGTACACGGCTACGTTACCTAGAATCGCTTTGTTATCTGGAATCCATAGGTAAGGGCGGTGTGCTGATGTGCCATGGTTACCACGGATTTCAATCTTATGACCTTCTAGCTCTAATGATGCTTTATCGTACGCGACAGGGATCACTGGTTTTACCGGTGCGTTTGCGCCAAGCTTTGGTCCCCAGTACGCCAGCTTTCCAGCCAATTTCTCTTTAATAATTTTTTGAACCGCAGGCGTTGTGATGATCTGCGCATCAGGGAACTGTTGGTGTAAGGCCTCTGCGCCAAAGTAGTAGTCTGGGTCCGCTTGGCTGATAAAAATGGTTTTAAGTGTTTTGCCTGAGTCCAGAACTTTAGCGGCAATGCGCATCGCGTCAGCTTTGGTGAATCCAGTGTCGATAACCATGGCGTCAGTCTCACCGTATACCAAGGTTGAGTTTACGTGGAAGCTGTTACCGTCGGCGTTGTAAACCTCAAGAGTAAGGGGAGAGTGGTTTGCCGCTAGAACAGGGCTTGCCATTAAAATGGATGCAGTAATCAAAGTGAATTTTTTCATAATAAGCTCCTAAAGAATTTGGGGCCAAGCGACGATGGCTTGGGAACGGGAGCTATATTAGGAAATTGATACGCTCGGAAAAATACACAATAATGTGCATCACTATTTCTTATTTCGAGCAAATGTATGGATAGAGTAACGGCAGCAAGAGTATTTGTAGATGTGGTGTATTCTGGCAGTTTTACCGCGACCGCCGAGCGGTTAGACATGTCTCGGCCAATGGTAACTCGTTATGTAGAGTCGATGGAGAACTGGCTGCAAACTCGTTTGTTACACCGCACCACGCGCAAGGTGTCCCTCACCACCGCAGGGGAGCGCAGCTTGCCTCAGATTGAGCGCTGGTTAAAACAGGCCGATACATTAACGTCGAACATTGCCGCTGATGGTGAGCTGTCCGGAAAAATCCGTCTTGCGTCTAGTACTTCATTTGGATTCTCACAGTTGATCCCCGTAGTAAACAGTTTTATGCAAAAGCACCCCAAAGTGCATATCGACATAGATCTGCAAGATTCAGTGAGTGATCTAACCGAACAACGTATCGATCTGGCGATCCGAATTGCGTCAGATCCCGATCCTTCTTTGATTGGTAAGCCGATTGCGGTGTGCGAATCGGTGTTGGTAGCATCACCGCAATATTTACAAACTCACCACGCGATCGCGCATCCGCGAGATTTATCTTCACACGACTGTTTGGGATACAAAAACTTTGAGCGTCACGTGTGGCATTTGTCTCAGGGCGACCAGTTCGAATCGGTGGGAATTGAGTGTCGCCTAACCAGCAATGAGGCCACGGCGTTATTGCATGGCGCTTTACAAGGCATGGGTATTTCGATGTTGCCAACTTACTTGAGCAATATCTATCTCAAATCAGGTCAGCTTGAGTCGGTGTTGCCGGATTGGAAGCCAAATGATCTCAACATTTACGCGCTGTATTCATCACGTAAACACTTGTCTCCTGCGGTGAGAGCTTTCATCGATCACAGTGAAGATTACTTTAAACAGCATCCTTGGTAATAGCGAAAGGCGTCGTCATCCCGACTTGAGATTCATACAAGATCCTGTACCTTACATGGATATATTTTCGCAGCGTCATTTAGAGTTTTAGTTAATGTCACAAGTTCGCATCAAATTTATTGCTTCCGATATGGATGGCACATTGCTTGACCAATACGGTCGTTTGGATCCGGAGTTTTTCGATCTGTTTTTGCAACTGGAAGAGCAAGGTATTTTGTTCTCCGCTGCGTCTGGTCGTCAGTATTACAGTCTGCGAGACACGTTCGCGCCAATCAAAGACAGACTGTTGTATGTGGCTGAAAACGGCACCTTAGTGATGTACCAAGACAAAGAGCTCTACAGTTGTACCATTCCTAAAGCGGAAGTGTTGGAGATTGTGAAAGCGGCTCGTGAAATTGACGGAGCGAACATCGTATTGTGTGGCAAGCGCTCGGCGTACATCGAAACGCATGATCAGCAATCGCTGGAAGAATTTCAAAAGTACTACCACCGCTGTGAATATGTGCCGGATTTGCTTGAGGTCGAAGACGAGTTTATTAAGGTAGCAATTTGTCACTTTGACGGTTCGGAAGAGCTCCTGTTTCCGACCATGAACGCGAAGTTTGGCGCAACGCATAAAGTCGTGGTGAGTGCAAAAATCTGGCTGGATGTGATGAATGCCGAGGCCTCTAAAGGTGCGGCCATTCAGCATCTTCAAGAGACGATGAATTTTACTCCGGCAGAAACCATGACGTTTGGTGACTATCTCAATGACCTCGAAATGCTGCAAGTCAGTGAGCATTCGTACGCGGTTGCCAACGCGCACGAAGAGATTAAGAAAATTGCTCGTTATTCTGCGCCAAGCAACCAAGAGGCTGGGGTACTCAAAGTGATTAAAGAGAAAGTATTAGCGAAGTAACGCTCATTCTTTCGATGTTATTTTCTTCTTCACGTAAAAAGCCCCGCATACACTGCGGGGCTTTGTTTTTTTGGGGGGAGTAAGGTTCCCGTTTTAGCGTACGTACTTGGCGGTTGCGCTGACTAAAAAGTGTTGCAATTTCCCGTCTGATTTTGGCACCCACAAGTCGTTATGATAATGGTAAATACGGCCATTGATGCTCACAGACAAGATATTATCACCCGTTTGCTCCATGCGAATAAACTGATCCGAAGTGACCAAAAACGGCTCTTGCTCTTCAATGCTCTGGCCCGTTGCCAATACGAAGTAGCCGAATCGGTTGCCAGCATCCGGATCGGTTGAGTAGATTCGATGCCCAACTAGGCTGTAGTCGTCGTTGAGTGCCTGCTCAAGCGTTTTTTGCCCGATGGTTTCGTGCGATGGAATAAATACCCAAGCCAACACACCTGCCGCAATGACTGCCAGTAGAAGCAGTACTTGCATGAACTTTCTCATCATATATACCGTTTAACGTTGAAATTTCATTTTGTACATGCGCTTATCCGCTATGCTGATAAGAAAGTCAACATTGTCACTGTCTTTAGGGTATTGCGCTAAGCCCATGCTTGTTGAAAGTGTTGAGACTTTATCGGAGTTTAATATTTGTGCATCAAAGACGGTATTTATCTGCTCACGTACGTTCTCTTCATTGAGATGTTCACCTTCAAGGATAACCGCGAACTCATCTCCTCCCATGCGATAAACAGTAAAATCATTGAGTGCCATAGAATTAAGCCGCCTAGCGATTTCCCGCAGTACAGTGTCGCCAACTTGGTGTCCGTGTGTGTCGTTGACTTCTTTAAAACCATTTAAATCTAGAATCCAGAGAGAAAAGGGCCTTTTTTCTTGAGTAAATTTGTTTAGGGTTATGAATAGTGCATTGCGGTTCCCTAGGTTCGTCAAAGGGTCGCTGAGCGCCAATTTTCTATGAAAATGGGATTCACGATAAAAGAAATAAGTTAGAGAGATAATCGACAAAACGAACGTCGCAAACAACATATATTGTGCTTGCATTAAGCGCTGGGTTTGACCTTTTTGTGCTTCATAAGCTTTACTGCTTAGGCGGAAGTTTTGATTAACGAAGTCTATTAAGCCTAAATATAGTGTTTGAGTTGAACGATAAAATGCAGCAGCAGCTTGGCTGTCACCTGTTCTAGCTTCTACTAGTTGTTTTTCTAGCTCTTTGAATTCTTCAAAAAGATTAATGAAGTAAAGGTGCATGTTGTTCCGAGAAAAGAACTTATTGGCTTTCGTGCTACTGGTCAATAAGTCAAAGCGACTCCACGCTAACTCGTATTGAAGCTCTGCACCATCAATATTCAATACGTTTTCATCTAACCGTCTGGCCTCGCCGACAAGTTCTGATAGTTCTTTGGAGAGTTGGAATAAAAACCAAGTCGCTTGTTTTTGTTCGTTATTAAAATTTTGTGAGAGTGAACGTGTTTGCTGTAAAAGCACGACATTCGCGAGAAGCAAAGAAACGGCAAACACCACCAGCAGCATTTTGCTGGTGGTAGAATATTGCAATATTCTTTGTTTCTTAGAATAGGGTTCTGATAACTTCATTCTTATTATTTTTCTTTTATTTCATTTACTTGCCATACCATTTGCGCATGATATTTATTGTAGTTTAGCTCTGGATAGAGATTGAGTGGATATATCACCCAGAAAGGGCCTTTATTCCTGACTTTTATGTAATTCTGATCTTGTTGATAAGCCAGTATTGGTTGATATCGAAGAATATCTTGTCGGGACAATGTCGAGTGATAGTCGTTTAAGCTGCTGATATCAACCTGCTCTGGTACCTTTCCGTAGACGTGTGTAAGAAGCGTGCTGAGTTTAACGCCTAAAAACTCTGACGAAGCAGGAAGCCAAGGCAATGTCATCGTGTAGCTAGTGGTAGGTAAAGCTTGGATCTCTTCCAGTTCCAGTATGACACTAGACTGCTGGCTACTACTAAATACGATCGTATTTGCAGACAAGAATGGCGCAACAAAAAACAGACCTAGCGCGACTATCTTTTTCATCATATGCCCTTTTGAGTTTTATTCTTTTTTCTTAGCTAGGACAAAGGTGCTAGCGGTAATTTATTTATAATTATAGAGCCAACCGGATGAGATTTTATAATACGTTATGTTTCAAAAATAACTGTCGGTTTACGTCACGTCAAGGTTATTAAGTTGCTTCTTAATTAAAAGCTCAGAGTATTGGGATGATGGTAGAGTTTCGTAATGATTTCGCGGTATTTAATTGGTTTTTAGTGCAACTTTGTGTCATTTTTAATAAAGATACTGTGTCGGAAATGAGAATTTAATAAGGCGAGAAATGGATGTCGAATTTGTTCTTAAGTTACATTATTTTACATATTTAAATCATCGATATTCAGATATGTATTTGTTAGTACGTAAAGAAAATAAAGTCACCTAGTTTTGGTGACTTTATTTTTTATTTCATGAGCTTACTTAAATTAACTATGCAAACAAATATTTTGCATGGAAGTTGAGGTGCTCTTCAATAAAGCTTGAGATGAAGTAATAGCTATGGTCATAGCCTGGTTGCATTCTCAAGGTTAGGTTTGAATCGTGTATTTTTGCCGCAGCAATCAGCGCTTCCGGTCTAAGCTGCTCATTTAAGAAGCCATCAGCATCACCTTGATCAACCAAAATTGGTAATGGTGATTGTTGTTGTTTTAGAAGTTCACTTGCATCGTATTGCTTCCAGCTTTCAAGCTCCTTGCCTAAGTAAGCAGTAAAGGCTTTTTGTCCCCAAGGGCATTGCATTGGGTTACTGATTGGACTGAACGCTGAAATAGAACGGTACTGTTCTGAATTTTTCAGACCAATGGTGAGCGCTCCGTGGCCGCCCATACTGTGACCGGAAATTGACTTCACGTCAGAGACTGGGAAGTTACTTTCGATGATCGCAGGCAACTCCTCAGTCACATAGTCGTACATACAGTAATGCAGTGACCAAGGTGCTTGCGTCGCATTAAGGTAAAAGCCAGCTCCTTTTCCTAGGTCATAGCTTTCGTCGTCAGCGATACCTTCGCCTCTCGGACTTGTGTCTGGTGCAATGATCGCAATGCCAAGCTCGGCCGCCATACGAAATGCGCCCGCTTTCTGCATAAAGTTCTCATCGGTACACGTTAAACCAGAGAGCCAGTATAGCGCGGGTACGGGATTTGATTTCGTTGCGTTAGGTGGCAAGAATATCGCGAAGCGCATGGTGCAGTTTAGGGCATTGGATTCGTGTGTATATTGCTTGTGCCAACCGCCAAACACTTTGGCTTGGCTTACATTTTCAATGGTCATGAATAAACTCTCTAATTAGCAGAAGGAATTCAGGCTCCCCAAAAGGAGAGCCTGAGGCAGCATTATTGATCCATATGGATAACTGTTCGGATGCTCTTACCTTCATGCATCAGATCAAACGCTTTGTTGACGTCTGCTAATCCCATTGTGTGGGTAATGAACTCCTGTAAGCCGAACTCACCAGCCATGTAACGGTTCACGATTTCTGGAAGCTCAGAGCGGCCTTTAACGCCACCGAAAGCGCTGCCACGCCATACGCGACCAGTTACTAGTTGGAACGGACGAGTTGAGATCTCTTGACCTGCACCAGCAACACCAATGATGACTGACTCACCCCAACCTTTGTGACAACACTCAAGTGCTTGACGCATCACGTTTACGTTACCGATACATTCGAATGAGTAGTCAACACCACCGTCTGTCATTTCAACAATCACTTCTTGAATTGGCTTGTCGAATTTTTGTGGGTTGATGCAATCAGTTGCACCAAGTTGTTTCGCTAGGTCGAATTTGCTTTCGTTGATGTCTACACCGATGATGCGGCTGGCACCAGCCATGCGAGCACCGATGATTGCAGAAAGACCGATACCGCCGAGACCAAAGATTGCCACTGTGTCGCCTTTTTCAACTTTAGCTGTGTTTAATACCGCACCCATACCAGTGGTTACGCCACAACCTAGAAGACAAACTTCTTCAAGTGGTGCTTCTTTGTTTACTTTCGCTAGTGAGATTTCTGGAAGAACCGTGTACTCAGAGAAAGTAGAACAACCCATGTAGTGGAAGATAGTTTCGCCGTTGATAGAGAATCGGCTTGTGCCATCTGGCATTAGACCTTTACCTTGCGTTTCACGAACGGCCTGACATAGGTTCGTTTTGCCAGATTTACAGAACTTACACTCACCACATTCAGCAGTGTAAAGTGGGATAACGTGGTCGCCAACTTCAACGCTTGTTACGCCTTCGCCAACCATTTCAACGATACCACCACCTTCGTGGCCAAGGATTGAAGGGAAGATACCTTCAGGATCATCGCCTGATAGAGTGAATGCGTCAGTGTGGCAAACACCAGTTGCTACGATACGTACTAGCACTTCGCCGGCTTTTGGAAGTTGAACATCAACTTCTTCCATCTTAAGCGGCTCACCTGCAGCCCAAGCGACCATTGCTTTTGATTTTATGTGAGTTTGACCAGGTTTGATTTCAAGCGACATTGGATGTTTCCTTTATATTTTCAGTATATGGAGTGACGTAATAAGCGTAGTTAAGGTTTGCTTACCGCGCTGCGTCGTTTTGTTGGTGCTCATTTTAGGTGTTTCAGTAAAAATGATAATCCGTCCATATTGAAAATGATTTTTACATATGCGTAATAATGATAAGGTGAGCGTGTAAAAAGAGTGCTATGCCTCCTTAAAGCGGAAGGGAAATGGAAAAGGTGATTGACCTGAAGTTAGATAGAGGGGCTAAAGTAGAAAACAGTCAAACCATCAGCTAGGTAAGAGTGATTATGAATAAGACGGATCTGAGTGCCTATTTAACCAAGCTAGGCTTGCCTAGTGAATTGCCCGCCGATTTGGAGTCATTGCACAGAGTTCACGTGGCGCAGCATCGTTGCCTGCCGTTTGAGAATTTTGACATCGCATTGCAGCGAGGCGTCTCTGTTGAGATTGAAGATATTATTCAAAAAACCGTGTACCACTCTCGCGGTGGTTACTGCTTTGAATTAAATGGTTTAATGCTTGATGTGCTCAACACTCTTGGGTTTGAAGCGCGAAGTTTGTTAGGGCGTGTACATGTGTCTGGTACACCAACAGGTCGTAGTCATCAAATCACGTTAGTGACGTTAGAGGAACAAACATGGATTGTCGATGTGGGTTTTGGCTCCAATACCCCTCGAGCGCCATTGCCATTTATCCTTGACCAAGTGATTCAGACGGATTTACAAACCTTCCGTTTTGTCAAAGATGCTCAGTTTGGTTATTTCCTCCAAGTGCTTTCTACCGATGGAACAGACGTGTGGAACAATCTATACAGCTTTGACCTAGAGTTCGTGTGTGCTGGTGACATTGCATGTAGCAACTTCTTTACCTCGACTTCGCCTAATTCGCGTTTTACTAGCGCAAGAGTCGCTGCTAGAGCGACAGAAAGTGGGTTGGTGACGCTGCTTAACTACACACTCAGATGCACCAATCATGAAGAGCTAACAGAAATAGAGCTAGAGCCAGGTCAAACCTACCTGGATGCGTTGAAAGAATATTTTGGCATTGAGCTTGATGCGCAATACGACGAACTTCGTCCGTTACCTGACGCGTAAAGTTTTCCCGTTTTCAAAGCGTAGCGCGACGAGAACAATGTAATCACTATTTGTCTAGAAGAGGTCGACAGGAATACAGCATGGCGAATTGGGAAGGAGTCAGCGAGTTTGTTGCCGTAGCGGAAACTAACAGCTTTACAGCTGCCGCGGCTAAACTGAAAACGTCAGTGGCACAAATCAGTCGCCGCGTATCGGCACTTGAAGAGCGTCTTGCGGTTAAGTTACTGCATCGCACGACGAGAAAAGTTTCTCTGTCTGAAGCTGGACAGCTTTATTATCAGCAGTGCAAACATTTGGTCGAAGGGCTAGAACTGGCCGAGCTTGCCGTAACGCAAATGCAGACCGAACCGCGAGGTTTGCTGCGTGTGACAGCGCCTGTGACCTATGGGGAAATGAACCTCGCGCCGCTCTTGCATCAGTTTTTGGAGAAGTACCCGCGTGTGGACCTCGATTTAGTTCTGACCAATCAAAAACTGGATTTGATAGAGCAAGGGGTAGACGTGGCGATTCGTCTTGGCCGCCTGCAAGATTCCAGCATGATCGCAAAGCGTCTTTCGTCGCGTCAAAATTACGTGTGTGCTAGCCCTATGTATTTGGAGCGATTTGGCGAGCCTCACACATTATCCGAACTGGCTCGACATCAGTGCCTAGTTGGTTCGGTCGATTATTGGCATTTTAAGGAAAATAAACGCGATAAGTCTTTGCGCGTATCGGGGAGAATTAAATGCAATAGTGGTTTTGCGCTAATGGGCGCCGCAAAACGTGGTTTGGGTTTAGTGCAGTTGCCGGACTATTACGTTCAAGAAGCTCTAGATAACGGTGAGCTAGTCGAGGTGCTGACCGATTACCGAGACGACCGTGAAGGCATTTGGGCACTGTATCCACAAAGCCGAAATTTATCGCCCAAAGTGAGGTTGTTAATCGACTTTTTAGCGCAGGAACTAGCGGATTAGAGTTTTCATGAACTTTAATACAACTGAAGTCGCTAAAACGCCCGGTGATGCCGGGCGTTTTTATTAGGATGAGAGCTGGAATCGAAAAGACATGAATCACTATTGGTTGGATTCCGCGTCTTCACGTTTAATCACTTTGTGCCCATCTTCAGATACGCCTTGCTTCCAATAGCTGCTGATGTAGATATTCTCGCGATCGACTTCTTTTTCGTTGCGGAAATATTGGCGCAGCGCACGCATTGAATCGAACTCACACGCACACCATACCGAAGCGTTACCATCTAACCACTCGAGTTCGCGAACGCTATCAGCCAAGGTTTGCTGTTCGGTTAGCCAAATCAACTCCATACCGGCTGGCGTGTTTAGGGGTTGAATGTCGGCTGGAGACATCACGCTGATCACAGCGTAGCCTTTGGCCTCTTCTGGCAGCGTACGAATTTTCGCAGAAAGTGCTGGAAGTGCTGTCATATCGGCAGCCATGAAGAACCAATCCGCCTCAGTATTTAAGTTGGAGATGCTACCTGGCCCAACAATGCTGATCGTGTCGCCTTTTTGCGCGGCCATTGCCCAACGCGCTGCAAATCCGCATTGCAGATCTTGCGTTACGTGTCGGACGAAATCCACTTCGATTGAACTGGTTTCTGGATGAAAGCGTCGAATAGTGTAGGTGCGCATGATTGGTCGGTCGTCTTCTGACAGGATGCTCAGATCCGCGCCGCCCATATCGTTAAACAGTAATTTGATGTAACTGCCTTCGCAGTCACGAGGAAAGTGGCTCAGCGCCTCACCTTGCAAGGTAATGCGCTGCATGTTTGGAGTGATGGTTTCTGTGTCTGTGACAACAAGCGTTTTAGGTTGAGGCTTCTTTTTCATTGTTACTTTACTCGATAATTATTCTCTTTCTCATTTAAAGATTATCAAGTTCCCTAACAAGAGGGTAGCGTCTTTAAACAAATTTACACTGTGAATTAACGCCAAAGCCTCAAGAAAAATATTACCTCTATCCTTTCTCTAACCACGTAAAGTGAGTCGTTTTTTAACCATAAATGGACTTATATCATTGGAATCGTAGACAAAAGCAACAGCGCAGCCATACTGTAGTTGAACCCCTTAACGCGTTTATCGGTGGTCAACCAACGCTGCAATTGCATACCTGCCGCCGTCCAAAATGTCACCGATGGCAAGTTAGCTAAACAGAAGATACCGGCGATAAAAGTCAGTTCGAGCCATGCACCGCCACTGCTGTATACCGTAATGGCCGTCAACGCCATCGACCAACCCTTCGGGTTCACCCATTGGAATGCGACAGCCCCTAAAAAAGACATTGGGCGAAAATCGTGTTTTGCTTCGGTTTTGTCGCTGGTGGCGATTTTGTACGTCAAGTACAGCAAATAACTCAAGCTCAATACTTTCAAAATGGAGTGGGTTAGCGGGTAGGCATGGAACAGGCTCATCAAGCCAATACCCACCAAAATTAGCATGGCACCAAAGCCGAAGGTAATGCCCAACATGTGTGGGATAGTGCGTTTAAAGCCGACATTTGCCCCTGAGGTCATCAACATAATGTTATTGGGACCCGGCGTAAAAGTGGAGACAAAAGCGAACAACGCCAAAGCACCCAGTTGATGATATTCCATAGATTGTTCCTTGAATCAGTTCTCGATAAGTTGAGAACAACTATAAGTAGAACTGAGGTCAATATTGTGCTTTTATTTGATGATTAGAAACTAAATAAGCAATAAAACATCATCATGGATAGATTTGACGAAAGAATATTGCAAGTGCTCAAACGAGATGGAAGAATCTCCAATGTAGAGCTGTCGGAACGCGTTGGTTTATCTCCATCTGCAACCTTACGCCGAGTGCAAGATTTAGAGCGTAAAGGCGTGATCAAAGGCTACCGAGCAGTACTGGATAATCAGCAACTTGGCGTGGGTTTTGTTGCTTATGTGTCGATTGGTTTGGCCTCGCACTCTAAGCAGGCGCAGCTGGGTTTCGAAGAGCATGTGCGTTTTGTAAACGAGGTGGTGGAATGTCACAACATTACGGGATCTAACGAATATCTCATACGCGTAGAGACGCAAGATCTCGCCGCTTATAAAGCGTTCCATGCTGATGTGTTGGGTGAGTGCGAACACGTCAAGTCGATCACAACGATGGTGGTGATGGACACACCAAAAGACGAGCGATAGCCAAACGAGAGTGACAGTTTTTGTGGCACATGAATTTGAAGTGACTCGAAAGAGTCAGTCGAGTATGAGATAAGTACACAACAAATGCTGGAAAGCAGATGGCACTCTTACAATTTCCACCTTTATTCTCACCTTCGAAATAATCTCATCCTGCTAGTTTTGCTTAAACCGCTTGTGTTCATGAGCGGCGAGTCAGCAAATTTAAGGATGAACGATGAAATCACATGTAACACTTCCTCTTTTGAGCTTAAGCGCTGTTGCCGCATTGAGCTCATTTAACGTCAACGCCCACGGCTGGGTAGAATTTCCAAGTGCTCGTCAGAATACGTGTTATTTAGACGGTGGTTTTTGGACCAATGAGATCCCCAACCAAGCGTGTAAAGCGGCTTTTGAAGAATCTGGTGCTTACCCGTTTGTGCAACGCAGTGAAATTGCAGCAAACGTACCAAATTACCGAGATATGGAGCATGTTAAAGCCGTAGTCCGTGACGGCGAACTGTGTTCTGCCGGCGATGCCGCTAAGAAAGGTTTGAACATTCCTTCTCCAAACTGGCAGCGCACCAATGTTACGCCAGATGCAAACAACCAGATTGAATTGGTGTTTTACGGCAAGGCGCCGCACAACCCATCGTACTGGGAATTCTATCTCACCAAGCCGACTTATGATGATTCAAAACCGCTTACTTGGAGTGATTTAGAGCTGATCGACACCGCAGGTGACGTGTATGTTGATGCGGAAAAACGCTACCGTATTCAGGTGACTTTCCCTGCTGATCGTTCCGGCGATGCAGTGCTTTATACTCGTTGGCAGCGCATTGATGTGGCTGGTGAAGGTTTCTACAACTGTAGTGACATTACGTTAAACGGAACAGGTACGACGCCGCCGACTGACCCCGTTGATCCAACCGAACCGGGCAATAATCTGACATCTCTAGGCTACTTTGTTCAGCAAGGTTTCGGACCAGTAGAAGCGGGTGACACCATTCGTTTCCGTACGTTTAATGCGACAGGCAATGAAATTGTCGATATTTCACTGCCAATCAGCGCAAACAATACGACGACTTGGGCGGCAGAAATTGCTGATCAATTTAACGCGCAGCAAACGGGCGATTGGTATGTGGGTATTTGGCATCAAGAGATGAATCACTACATGTTCGACAGTAACAACGTGAATGCGAATCAAGTATTAGCGCCAAGTGCAGACTTCAGTTATGCGTTGTCACTGCTCAAAGCGGATGTCACGCCACCAGTTGAACCAACCAATTTGTGGGACAAGACAGCCGTTTACAACCAAGGTGATGTGGTGACGCACAACGGCAAAGAATGGACTGCCCAGTGGTGGACGTCTGGTGAGGAACCTGGCACAACGGGTCAATGGGGTGTATGGCGTTAAGCCATTTATTCTGGCTCTGAACAATAAAACCCTTCTCATGTGAGAAGGGTTTGTTTTTTCAGTCTAAAACGACCACTTTGGTCGAGTGGTTGTCTTGAAAATCAGAGCACATATCGTTATTCGCTTGCTCTCCACTCGTTCCAGTTGAGCATCGCGTAGTCTGCCAGTTTGAGCATCGGAATGTCTTCGTGCGTATCACCGTAGGCATAAACAGACGCAAATTCGTCGAGCGAAAACGTGGCCCTAACGCGCGAGACTTTTTTTTCTAAACTGCAATCACCTTGCTGGTAAAAGCCACTCAGTTTTGGCTGTTCTGAGATCAGTTCACTGCACAGCAAGTGGTAACCGTTCGCTTCACACCAAGGCTTGAGATACGCATTGAGTGATGCCGACACCACCACAATGGTATCGCCTCTGTGCTGATGCCACGCCAACCTTTCCATCGCTTCTGGCCGTAAGTACAGCGGGATCACTTCGTGGGCAAACTGAGCGCCAATCGCTTCAATTTTCTGCGTTTCTTTCCCTGAAAATGCAATAAAACTGCTGAGAGGACGCATAACACGAGCGGGTAACACTCCGAGTTTGTACAGCGCATAAAATGGCATGATAGCGACCTTTCCCACTCGTTTGCGCAGGCCATAAGCAGAATAGTGGAGGAAAAGGCTAAACATATCCTCTCGGGTGATGGTGCCATCAAAATCAAACAGTGCCAGTGACGGCTTAGTAGTATCGAGCAAACTCAGCGCCTATTTTTTGGTTTAAGATCGTTTTGTGTTTATTGATAAAACACCGCCAACCAGATGGTTTCTTGCGTTGGGTCAGTCCAGCTCACTTTGTGTTTGGTATGAGCTGGAATCGTAACGTGATCGCCTGCCTCAAGTCGTTGCACGACACCTGATTCAAAAGTCAGCTCACCTGCTCCTTTAAGAACCAAGACCCATTCATGTTCTTCTTGATCGTACCAGCCACTTTCGGGAGAGGTTTGCCCCGTTGAGAGAATGCGTTCTATACGCAGGTTTTTGTGGGTCAGCAGGTCTTCGAACACTTCCTCGTCGAGGTTATTCGGTAAGTCTTTAAACAGGTTCATGGCCTTTCCTTAGAGAATGATCAGTCCAAAAGGCGCAAGCAATTGCTCTTGTTGCCAATCACAAATTTTAACACCAAACAGAGAAACGCGGCGAACATCCAGCCCGTCTAGTTCGACATGAGTCAGATCACACTGCTCAACGTTAAAGGTTCCCCATTGTTCTGGCGAGAATTCGCAGCGAGATAAATCCGAGCCTTTGAGAGTTGCCCCTGCGAGGTTCGCACCGTTCCAACGGTTTTCAAAGAGGTCACATTTTTCTAGTAACACTCGCTCGAAGTTACAGTAGGTGAGGTTGCAGCCAGTAATAAAAGCAGAACAGAAAAACATGGTGTTACTGACGCGATTAGCAAAGTTCGCACCTTGGAAGTTTGCCCCTTTGAGATCGCACTTACGTAGCTCCAAGCCCATACAATTTGCGCCGTTAAACAGGCTCATCGCCAACATGCAGTTCGTAAAGCTAGCGTCTTTTAAGTTCGCGAAGCGAAAACTACACCCTTCTAGCGCTTTGGATTCGATAAAGCGACAGTCGATGAACTTAGCATCGCGCAGATCGGCATGGTCGAAACAGCACATATAAAAGTGGCAGTTTTTAAAGGTAGCATTCTGAAAATCGTGATGAGAAAAGTTTTCTCGTTCAAAAATGAGATCGGTTTTTAACATGTCTTCTCCTTAGTTGCGAGCAGACTAGCACTCCAAGTGACTGATTTTCCAGAAAAATAACTTCTTGTATTTCAGTGTTTTACAAACCCCTCAAATCGCGATTTTAAGGGGTCAAACGAGCTTTTTAAGTGGGTTGTTTTTTGAAAATAGAAGACGTAGAGGGCGAAAAAAGTTTTTGCTGGCTACGAGCCTTAACGAGAGGATTCGCATTTATGGGTATGCATGGCAACTCACACGCACAGTTTGCATTACAGAATTGTATCCTATTTGCATAATTTGTTGATCAATATGGCGTTTCTCCATACAAAAAACCTATATTTTTCACAAATTGATTTCCATCAAAATAGTAGGGTTTCTATGTGCTAGATTGCGCACAGCTCAAAAAGATATAGATACCCGTGTGCTTCAAGGCGCTGAGTTTACTTGAAATCTCAGATCAGTTAGCAGGCACCCCTTTGGGTACGACATAACGAAGCCCTACGAAAGGAAATAAAAATGAAAAAAACAATCTGCAGTCTAGCAGTGGTTGCTGCACTCGTGTCACCAAGTGTTTTCGCTCATAAACAAGGTGACTTCGTTCTTCGTGTTGGTGCGGCGTCTGTCGTTCCAAATGACAGCAGTGATAAGATTCTTGGTTCTCAAGAAGAGTTAGAAGTTGACTCAAATACGCAGCTTGGTTTGACGTTTGGCTACATGTTTACAGACAACATCAGTTTAGAGCTTCTAGCAGCAACACCATTCAGCCACGATATTTCAACAGACTTGTTAGGTCTTGGTGATATCGCGGACACCAAACACCTTCCACCAACGCTTATGGTGCAGTACTACTTTGGCGAGCCACAAAGTAAGTTCCGTCCATACGTGGGTGCAGGTCTCAACTACACCATGTTCTTTGATGAGGGCTTCAATAGCACGGGTAAAGGCGCTGGTCTTTCAGATCTTAAGTTGGATGATTCATTCGGTCTAGCAGCGAATATTGGTGTGGATTACATGATCAACGATCAATGGTTCCTCAACGCCGCTGCGTGGTACGCAAACATTGAGACAGAAGCAACTTATAAAGCAGGTGGAGTGAAGCAAAAAACCGACGTCAAAATTAACCCTTGGGTATTTATGATCAGCGGCGGTTACAAGTTCTAAGAAAAACCAGTAGTTACACGCACATTACTATTATTGGCATGACTTTGGGGGCGGTTACGGGGACTGCCCCTCTTTTTTATCCTCGTTTTGATTGCACATCATTTACTCCACTTAGCAACATGCAAAATTGGATCTTTACCTTGCAGATCATTTTATTGTCGGAAGATCGAAAAGTCCTACACTGATCACATAATTGAACAAGTGGACAATATAAATGAGCGACGACATCGCAAAGCATTCTTCCTCCAGATCTAAGCTGGTAAAAACTCTTTTCTTTACTCTCTGTGTTATCGCATTTGGTGCGATGTATTGGTCTTGGCAGTATTCAGACAGTCACCCAAGCACGGAAGATGCCTACGTTAGGGCAAAAATTTTGTCGGTAGCGCCTCAGGTAAAAGGCCAAGTGGTTTCTGTGGATGTTAAAGATTTCCAATCTGTTAATAAAGGTGACCTACTGCTAAAGATAGATTCACGCCCATATTTGTTGGCCGTGAAGCAAGCAAAAGCGGCATACCAATTGGCGGTCCAGCAACATGACGTTGCCGATAAGCAGGTAACTGAAGCTGTTGCGGGCTTAGATGCGGCGCGCTCTAACCTGACAGAAGCGCAAGTAGAGTACAAACGTACGGATTCCCTAGTGAAACGCAAACTGGCGTCGGACCAAGATTTAGATACGGCAAAAAACAAACTCGCCAATGCCCAAGCGAGCCTGGAGCAAGCGCGCGCAACGGTAGAAAAAGCCATTGCGAACCGTGGTGAAGAAGGCGTAGAGGCTGCGGTCGTTCAACAAGCGGCAGCACAGTTAGCGCAAGCGGAGCTGAACTTGAGTTACACCGACATTACGTCACCAGTGGATGGCATTACCGGTGAAATCAATACGCACGTAGGCTCGGTCGTTAGCGTGGGTCAAACGCTGTTCCCTGTGATTTTAAAAGACAGCTATTGGGTACGCGCGAACTTTAAAGAAACCGATCTTACTCATATTAAACCTGGCATGCATGCGGACGTGGTGATTGATATGTACCCAGACGTGGTGTGGAAAGCAACGGTAGAGCAACTGTCGCCTGCGAGTGGTACATCGTTCTCCTTGATGCCACCAGAAAACGCATCGGGTAACTGGGTTAAAATCAAACAGCGTTTCCCTGTACGTTTGGCATTAGAAGTACCGGCCGATGCGCCGCAACTTCGCGTGGGTGCGAGCTCAGAAGTCACCATTGATTTGCAAAGTAGCGTGCAATGAGCCATCAAATTACGGCAGACAAACGGGGGATTGCCACCGTCGCCGTGATGCTTTCTGCCATCATGGTGTTAATCGATATGACCGTTGCGAACGTGTCGCTATCGCACATGATGGGCGCGTTGGGCGCAACGGCAGACCAAATTACTTGGGTGCTGACGGGTTACAGCATGGCGGAAGCGATCTTCATTCCGATGACCAGTTTCTGGGTGTCGCGCTTTGGTGAACGCAAAGTCATGCTGGTTGCCGTGGTCGGTTTTGTGATTGCCAGTGCGCTTTGTGGGCAAGCACAGTCTCTTGAAGAGATGGTGCTATTTCGCATTATCCAAGGCGCTTTCGGCGCGTCGGTGATTCCATTGGCGCAGTCGACGTTAGTGCAGATTTATCCGTATGAGCAAAAAGGCAAAGCGATGGCGATTTTCTCCATCGGCATTTTGCTTGGTCCTATTTTGGGCCCAGTTGTGGGTGGTGTGATCACCGACAACATTAACTGGCGCTGGATTTTTTACATCAACTTGCCATTCGGTTTGATCTGTACCTCTTTGATTTATCGCTATATCCATATCGACAACAAATCCAAACCTAACTTTGACTGGTGGATCATCGGTTACATGGCGTTAGGTGTGGGCGCGTTGCAGTTTGTGTTGGATAAAGGGAATGAAGACGACTGGCTCGACTCACGTATGATTCAGACGGCGATATTTCTCGCAGTCATGGGATTGGTGATGTGGATCTATCGCAGTTGGAAAACCAAAAGTCCAATAGCGCCATTGTGGCTACTGAAAGACCGAAACCTTATGGTCTCGTCATTGATGATTGCCGTGGTGTCGATGGCGATGTTTGGTCTGACGACTCAACAACCAATGCTGTTGGAAAGCTTGCTGGATTATCCGGTCTCAACCACTGGCTTATTAATGGCACCGCGAGGGTTGGCGTCGGCGGCGATGTTGATTTTAGTGATTAAGCTCAATCCGCAATTCGATCCCAGAATCAAAATAGTCTTTGGCTTAAGCTGCATCGGGATTGGTAGTTATTTGATGACGCAATACTCACTGCAGATCGATACATTTTGGATTGTGATGCCGAGTATGATTCAGGGGATGGGGCTTGGTTTAACCTTCTCGACGCTATCCACCTTGGCGTATTTAACGATTCCGAAAGAGCAATCTGTTGCGGCGGCGAGTATTTACAATCTGTTCCGTACCATTGGTAGCTCGTTTGGTATTTCTATCGCCACCACGTTCCAATATCGTGATAGTCAGCAGCAATGGCATGCGCTGGGAGAGGGTATTAATCCTTATAATCCTAACTTGCATGACTGGGCGGCCAATCAGGGGCTTTCTATTACCGACCCGGTTGCGTTAGACCAATACCAACAGATGTTGCAGCAGCAATCGCAAATGGTCGCGTTTGTGCACACCTTCCAGCTTGTGGGAGTGATGTTCGTGATCATGATGCCGATGCTGGTTTTCATCCGGTCGCGTGAATAACAACAAGTTCAGGTGAACCGTGTAAGAGAACGCCTCTCAAGTTGTGACAGCTTGAGAGGCGTTTTTTATTGGACGGCGTCAGTGAAAGAAGGACGTTTACTCAAACGTCACTTCGTCAAAATGCGGATTGGCTTTGAGCGCGCGCATTGCGACTAATTGTTCAGTCGGGAAGGCGGTGTGCTCACCATCCATATCTAAAAACAAGCACTCTTGTCGCTGCATGTCGTAGCCTGTGTCGAACGCGTTGCCCTGATGAGTTTCACCATTTTTTAGTGTGATCTCGATAGGGAGCTTAAACATACAGGCGATTTCAATAAAATCGTATTGGCTGCAAGTCACCATAGTTTTCTCCTTTCAAACCGACGCAGTATTCAGAAGGTTTGAGAACCGTATCCTTAAATAGAAGACGTTTGATTGAAACTGAATCTTCATCTTACACCTCATTTTGGTCACGAAATAGACATACACGCACGTTTTAATAAACCTACTGTTGAGCGTTCGCAAGCGAGACAAAACTACGATATGTCTGAAACGATACTTAAGCGCACATACCTAACGAGTGAACAAAAGACACAAAAGCCAAGTTCACTGATTTCCCCTCAAACCTACCATGCGCAGTTGGCGCACCGTGTTCACCACTCACCTCAATTTGAAAACGGCCGCGTTAAAAACGAGATGCCAAATATCCCTAGCCCGCAATCATTCTGGCAGGTGTGTTGGAGCTATCTTGGTGGTAGAACGCCATTGAGTCCTAACGAACATCTGCCACATTTCCCAATTCAACCTACGCAGTTTGCGCAGAGAAGTGAATCGATGCGCGTTACTTGGCTGGGCCATTCCACCATGCTGGTGGAGGTCGATGGCATTCGAATTCTGACTGATCCGGTATTTGATTACGCTTCTCCGTTCATCGCAAAAGCGTGGTTTGAACGCAATATTCCCAATACCCATGCCAGAGATTGTTTGCCGATTCCTGAAATTATCGTGATTTCGCACGATCATTACGACCATTTAGAAGCATCGACCATACGTTTCTACGCCGATAAACCCGTGACTTTTTATGTACCCTTAGGGGTTGGCAAGCATCTGATAAAGTGGGGCGTTTGCGCAGACAACATCGTGGAATTCGATTGGTGGGATAGCGTGCACTATGCCGGAATCGAACTGATTTGTACGCCTGCTAACCATAATTCGGGTCGTACTTATTTCGATAAAAACTCGACCCTGTGGGCTTCTTGGGTCATCAAAGGCAAAGAAGAGACGCTCTATTTTAGTGGCGATTCAGCTTACGATTCGCACTTTTCCGAGATCGCACTGCGATGTGGACCAATCGACATTGCCTGTTTGGAAGTGGCTGCTGATGTGAAAGGCCAAGGTTATCCGGTCGAAAACTGGGGGCACATGCAGGCTCATCATACCGTGCAAGCGTTTCGCGATTTAAATGCGAAAAAACTGTTGCCCGTGCATTGGGCTACATACGAGCTATTTACTCACCGCTGGGACGAACCGATTTTAGATTTGCTTACCCATTGTCAAAAAGAACATATAACGCTGCTGACGCCAATGCCGGGGGAGAGTTTTTACGTTCATCAAGAACATATAAATAAACAATGGTGGCGAGAAAAAGAAATAGGTGAGCCAGATATAATTTTGACTTAATAATATGTTCTTACTTCAATAATTATTTTAGAAGTTAACCTTGTTATTTTCAGAATATAACAAGGTTTTTTACTCGCTTACTCATCAATCACTTGAGGTTTTAACTCGACGACATTTCCTTCCGGATCATGTATATAGAGTGATCTACCGAACCCTTGTGCGCCATACCGCTTCGCAAACTCTTCGGTTTCAATGCCGCGCGCACGCAGATATTCCAGTAATTCATCCTCGGAAAAAGGCGCCAATTGCAGGCAAAAATGGTCAATATTACGACCATTTTGAACTGGTGGCTTACCGCCGAGTTGGCCCAATTCGCTGTCTACCGTCACTACATCAATCAATGCGTTACCTGCCCTAAGTTGAGTTAAACCAAGTTCCGTTACTTCGCGTTCGACAGGGCAGCCCAAAATGTCTCGATAGAAATGCAACATAGCATCGAGGTTACAGGTCCTTAAAACAACATGATCAAGCGCTTTGATGGCGATTGGATTTTTGGTGGGCATGCTTCACTCCTTTTTGCATTGTGTTGAGGTAAGTATAAAGTGACCTTAAAAGTGGTGAGAGAAATGATCAAATTCCAGATGTTTTTTTGCTAGAGCGAGTGCAGAAACACTGCAACTCAAAGCAAACAAAAAAGGCTAGCGTATTGCTAGCCTTTTGGGATATGGATGGGGCTATTACTCGTAATCAGAAGCGTAAGTTTCTTCGTAAGAGTGTGAGTAAAGCTCGAATAGGTTGCCGAATGGGTCTTCTAGGTAAACCATTTTCGCAGGCTTATTATCGTCTTCTGGGTGGTAACGCATGATGTCCATGCGAACTTTGCCACCTAGTGCTTCGGTGCGTTTGATAGCACCTTCAAAATCGTCTGTCTGTAAACAGAAATGGAAGATACCGATGCGAGAAAAATCCACTTCATGGCGCTCTTGACGTTCTTTCATTTCGAATAACTCAAGGCCGATGCCATCACTTGTCACAAGGTGCGCAATGTTGAAGCCTTTAAAGCCTTCCCCAAAGACCGCAATACACATTCTGCCAATTGCCGTTTCGCGTTCTTCAATCACTTTCGTGTTGCCCATAACGACTTTTAGACCTAGCGCTTGCGTGTAAAACTCAACCGCTTTGTCCATATCTCCGACCATAATACCGACATGATTCATTTTCATTTGTTTGCTCCCAACATGTGTGTTTGAACGTTGTCTTGTTTCGATGTGGGAGAGTATATGGCGTGATGTTGATTACATGAAATTATCATAAATTATAAAAATGATAATTTTATTTAATGCTATGCATGTTGGGATTGAGTTAGTGAGCTAAGGCCTCAACAGCTTGCCTCACCGAGGTGAAATGAATCTTGATAATACACCGTTGCGCGAGGCTGAATTCATGCGATTGGATTAATGACGTAACCTCTTCTACGGACAGCGTTCGTTCTTTTAGGTGTAAAAGAGTGGTGTTCGAACCATTGTTTTTCAATTCAAACGTGTTGCCATTTGAGTCAATAACGTAATCATCTTGCCCAAAAATGAGGGCTTCGCATTCAGAGTCTAAGTCGGACTGGGAATGCGTGTAGATCAGCTCATCGTCGCCGTCTAGTTTTAGCAAGCATGGCCAGCATACTGCGTGGTCTCTCATGGTTAAATCATTATTCATTGTTATTTAGAAACTTGACCCAGGTTGTTGCAAAAACGCTAACTCTTCGGGAGTGCTCTCTCTTCCCAGTATCGCATTGCGATGAGGATAGCGCCCAAACTGGTCGATGATGGCTTTGTGTTTTAGCTCAAAATCGTAGTTATTTTCAAGCCCTGATGCGCGGAACAATTTTTCAGCTTGGACATGAATGAGGCGAGATTCGCTGTGCATAAACGGCATGTACAAAAAGCTTAGCTGCTCAGGCGCGAATTCTTTGTCGTGACCTAACCGAATTGCCTCTTGAGCCAATGCTAATGCGAGTGGGTCTTGTGCAAACGCTTTTTGGGTGTTGCGATACACATTACGTGAAAACTGGTCGAGGACGATGATTTCGGCCAATCGTCCTTGTGCGCTGTTACGCCAATTAAACAGTTCACAACGAGCGGCTTGTTCTAATACCGAGGCAAATCGCGATGCAATACACTTGTCCAGTTCTGGGTTGTTTTCAAACCAATTTTGGGGCGATAGCTCCTCGAACCAAAATTTGATGACTTCTTGGTACATGGATCTTCCTTCTTATTGCATTAGCTAAAGAATAAAAAGCCAGAAGGCGAGCTCCTGGCTTTATGCGTGTTATCGACCGTAAGTCTCTACGATGTAACGTTCAAAATCGTCACACATTTGTTCGTCAGAGATGGCGTTGCTTGCCAGCTCTTTACTGCCGTCGACGACTTTAATCGCGGCGTTCAGTGAAGCGACTGATGCTCGCTCTCGCGTCGCAAGTGAGTCGATTTTCTTCTGCTGCACTTCCCATGCCTGTTCTGGCGACAGGTTACACACGTCTGCAAGGTATTTGGCATTGAAGCCTTCGCCAGTCAGGCTGACAATGGTTTCGTTGTGCGACAAGTGATTGCCTGCGTGCCAGTAGTGTTTTGCCAGCAGTGGGCCAATTTCTGGGTTATCCGTCAGGTAACCAAACTTCTCAAGGAAGTATGCACGGGTCTGATACACCGCCATGTGCGCGAGTAGATAACCTTGATACGCACAAGCCGCTTCGTCGGATAGCAAATGTGGAATCGCCATCAGTGGGCGAGGGCTGCATTCCAAACCAAGGATCTGCTTTTCACAATCGCGAGCCAGCTTAGTGATGCGCTCTGGCGTTAACTCGTCATCGCTCAGTTGATACAACGCGCGCTCAAAATATGGTACAACCAAGATGCTACGTTCTTCATAAGCTTTGAATGGCTGACGGCTGTTGATCATCGCTTGAATGATCTCATCAGGAACCGAATTCCCTTCATCATCCAGTGCGTATTGTTTTAGCCAATCGGCATCGGTTAACAGGCTGTCACAGAACATCGACTGAGTTTCTGCATAAGCCATTGACGTCGGCGCAAACTCCTGCGAGAAACAAGGTGCGTTCATTTTTACGTTCGCAAAGTGTGCTGCGTGGCCACCTTCGTGGAACAGCGTGTTAATGCCATCGTAGCCGCTGCCCACTTGGTCTGGTTTGGCATTACTGGTGAAGTTCACCTGCGCTGCGACCCATTCGCCTTGATTATAGAAAGAAGGGATAGGGCCGTGGCAGAACCCATTCGGGTACTTACCTTTGCGATCTAGTAAATCCAGCGTTAGCGTCGCGCCAGAGTAATCAATATTTAGGCGACCAAATGATTCTACCCAGCGTCTCAGAGATTTTGAGAACGGCACGTATGGGTCAAGGTCACGCATAACGTTACCCGCGAATGAGTAAACAAAGTTGTAGCCTGCTAGTGCGCTTGCGCCTTTCTCTTTCGCCAAGTTTTCTAAGCTGTTTAGATGCGCATCTCGCGTGCGTTGTTCGAAATCTTCCAAAATTTCGAATAGCTGCTCAGTGCTCATCTTTTCCGTTTTTTGCACGGAGTAATCAAAGAAAGTCGCATAACCCAGTGAGCGAGCGAACTGGTTGCGCAGTTTGATCAGTTCAATAAAGCCGTTTTGCAGTAGCCATTGTTCAAGGTTCAGCAACGCTTGATGAGCCGATTGGCGAACTTCTTCATGATTGCTGGTGCGAATGGTTGAGCTTAATACTGGAAGTGAACCTTCTACTTGCTCGCCGTTCTCATCGGTAAATGTTTGTACGTGGTTCTGTTTTTTCTCGAAGAGCTCAGCTTCAAAGGCAATGAGCTGATTTTTCAACGCTTGTGCTTTTTCGCCCTCGATAGCGTGAGATTCAAACATCGCCAGCCAACCAGATAGACCCGTAATGGTTTGTTGTTTCTCTTGTGGGTCGGTAATTGAGTCCGCGGCTTCAAGCTGTTGTTTGATGGCAGTAATTTGCTCGGCGTTGCTTAAAAAGCTTGTCCATGCCGTTTGTGCTTGCGTCGAGCCATCATGGTCATCGCTGATCCCCATGTAAGTTTCCCAAAAGAAATCTTCTTTGGTGCGGTGAATCGCAAGGTAACGTTGATTGAGGTCGTTGAGGTAATCCGTTGCGGTCATTTTGATCCTTCAAATGGTTTCGTTATGTAGACAGTTGATTATTGCACGCTTGGTCGCGAGAAAGGAACGCTAATCTCATTTGTCGATTTTGCATCGCGTAAAGGTGATTTTACTATTTGTTTACATTTGGGTGAGTTAATAGGAGTTATGAGCTTGCAGTGTTAAGACTGGTATGGAGTTTACAGTTTATTAAGTAATTAATCTGCGGTGCGCTATCGATGATCCTTATCAGGTGTAATAAGATTTCCATATCGTGGCGATACAGTTGGAAACGATATGATAAATAAGACAAAAGTTACGTTATTGGCGGTAGGTACGATTTTAGTTGGATGTTCCACAGTCGCGCCACCAAGAAATGATGCGGTTGAAAGCATTCAACAAAAGTGTTCTGTGATTTTAAGCAATGATGTTGCGGGCGATCAGCGCTGGCAGACGTACAACGGCTTGCTTGTAGAATATGCCGTGCATGGCGTTAAGAGTCAGGCACAACTGGAACGTTTTGAAGCGTTTGTGCAGAGAGTGCAAGATGATGAGTCTGGACAGTTAGTTACAGAGTTGATTGAAGTCACCGATTGGGGATGCTCAAACGGCAATTATCTTGAAGAGATGGGCTTGTTTATTCAAGAAGTTCAAAAGTAGAAAACCGAGCGTTAAGTCGCTCGGCTTTTCTGTTTGTGGAGCGCTTTGTGCGCTGGTTAGTCAGGACGTTTACTCCTCTGGATACTCGCCCATACCTTGCGTTTTACCTTCCGCTTTCCAATGCTCTCCAGGGGCAAATGCTTCATCGCATAAATCTATGGTGTAGCCCATTTCTGTGATTTCCTTCAAAGTGAGGTTATCAGCAATATTTGCAACTTCCCCCGATTTATTCCGTAACTCCATGTTGATCTCTCCTCTGTAGGTAGACGAGTGGCATCAATGCACAGTGAAGAATGCATTGGTAACCTTTGTTCTAAGTATATAACCCTCTGCTAAAAATGAAGGTTTAATCCACTTTTTAAATATGGGTAATTGGATAATGCTTTGAGCTGCTTCCGTTATTTAGAACCGCAGCATCGCGATAGTTTGCCATTTGTGATTTATTGAGTGATTAAACGGTCAATTTGGAAACTCGAAATGGTGATACTCGACCACGCTTTAGCACAACAAATTGTTGATCGAACCATGTCCATCATTGGTCACAATGTGAATGTGATGAACTCGGCAGGCATCATCATTGGCAGTGGCGACCCTAAACGTGTTGGGCAAGTGCATGATGGCGCGGTACTGGCGCTGAATCATGGCGATTCGCTAGAGCTTAATGAGCAGCAATGTTTGACGTTGCAGGGTGTCAAACCCGGTATCAATATGCTGTTGAAATTGCATGGTGACGTGGTCGGTATTGTTGGTGTCACAGGCGAGCCGGAGAAAATCCGAGATTTTGCCAAACTGGTTAAAATGACCGCTGAATTGACAATCGAGCAAGCCGCGCTGGTGGAAAAATTTCAGTGGGACAGACGTCATCGCGAAGAGTTTATTCTGGCTTGGATCAATGGGAAATTGACCGATGAAGAGCTGAAAGATTGGGCGATGCGTCTTTCTATCGATGTTACTCAACCACGGGTGGCAACGGTGATTGAAGTCTCGACGCCGTCGGCCTCGAAAAGCATGAAGAGTGTGCGCAATATTGTTGAGCTGCTTGAATACCCAGAGCGTAACAACCTAGTTGCGATTGTCTCAGTGAATGAAATTGTGGTGTTGAAACCGTGTCATTCCGCCAAGCAGTGGGATAGCCAAGTTGAAAGTGAGCGCATTGATAAGTTGATGTCGCGTTTAAGCGATCACGATTCGCATACGTTTCACATTGCGCTAGGGCAGCTGTTTAATGAGCCTAAAGATGTCGCGTTGTCATACCAAAGTGCGAAGCAGGTATTAGCTATTGGCAAGCAGTTCTACCCAGAGAAACGTAAGTACCTGTTCGATGAACTTCGTTTGCCTGTTTTGTTAGCGCCGTTGGCGGATATTTGGCAAGGTGAACAAATTATTGATGGTGTGAAACGGTTGAAAGAGAAAGACAAATCTGGGCAATTACTGAAAACCCTAGATGCACTGTTTGAATGCAATGGCAATGTAACAGAATGCTCTAAAATGCTGTTTATTCACCGGAACACTCTGCGCTATCGGTTAGAGAAAATCACCGAGATAACAGGGCTACCAACAACCAATTTTGTGGGGTTAGCGGAGCTTTATATTGCGACTCGGCTCTCAAAAATGTCGTGATGTTGTGCATTTGCACAATACGCGTTATTTTTTGATCACATCATTTGTCACTCCGCCTAAAGGAATTCGAAAGCAAACGATTAATAATTCATGCGTCCCTACATGTTGAGTGAGCCAACACGGACTCGCTCAGCAAAATAAGAATAAATGGAGTTATCATGAACCTTATATTAATCCTGCTTGGGGTGATCGCATTTATTGTGCTCACGACCACCAAATTCAAATTACATCCCTTTTTAGCGCTGATCATCGCGGCGTTCCTTGCGGCATTTGCTTACGGCTTACCGGCAGATAGCATTGCCAAAACCATTGCTTCTGGCTTTGGCGGCATCCTTGGTTACATTGGTTTGGTTATCGTTTTAGGTACCATCATCGGTGTTATTTTGGAAAAAAGTGGTGCGGCGATCACCATGGCCGATACGGTCATCAAAGTGTTGGGTGAGCGTTTCCCAACATTGACTATGAGCATCATAGGTTACATCGTTTCTGTTCCGGTATTTTGTGATTCAGGCTTTGTCATTCTGAACTCGCTCAAAGAATCACTCGCGAAGCGTTTAAAAACCTCAAGCGTTGCAATGAGTGTGGCGTTGGCAACTGGCCTATACGCGACGCACACGTTTGTGCCGCCAACTCCTGGCCCGATTGCCGCTGCGGGTAACTTAGGCCTGGAATCTAACCTTGGTTTAGTGATTGGTGTGGGTGTGTTTGTTGCAGCGGTTGCGGCGTTAGCGGGTATGTTGTGGGCGAACCGATTCCAACATGTTGAACCAGATGGCATTGAAGCCGCAGAAGAAATTCAGCAAGACTGGCAAGCACTCAAAGCGTCTTACGGCAAATTGCCAACGGCGAGCCAAGCATTCGCTCCTATTTTTGTTCCTATCTTATTGATCTGTTTTGGCTCTATCGCGAAATTCCCAAGCCTACCGCTGGGCGAAGGTTTTGTGTTTGATGTTCTGACTTTCTTAGGGCAGCCACTAACGGCATTGGTGATTGGCCTGTTCCTTTCTGTTCGCCTACTCAAATCAGACAACAAGATTGAAGAATTTGGCGAGCGAATCAGCCAAGGTATTACGGCTGCTGCGCCTATTCTTTTGATTACTGGTGCTGGTGGCGCATTTGGCGCGGTATTAAAAGCCACGCCGCTAGGTGAATACTTAGGTACGACGCTATCGGCGCTGGGCGTGGGTATTTTCATGCCATTTATCGTTGCGGCTGCGCTAAAGTCGGCGCAAGGTTCATCAACGGTTGCATTGGTGACCACATCGGCTTTGGTTGCGCCTATGCTCACGCAATTGGGGCTCGATTCAGAAATGGGCCGCGTATTAACGGTGATGGCGATCGGTGCTGGTGCGATGACGGTTTCTCATGCAAACGACAGTTTCTTCTGGGTAGTTTCGCAGTTTAGCCGCATGTCGGTGGGCTTAGCGTACCGCGCGCAAACCATGGCTACGCTCGTTCAAGGTGTCACGGCAATGGCATTGGTGTACATTTTGAGCCTCGTTCTCTTATAAGTCTCTGGAAATACGTATGAAAGTGGTAATTGCACCTGATTCATTTAAAGAAAGCTTAACCGCCAAACAAGTGAGCGAGGCGATCAAAACGGGTCTTGCTCGCGTATGGCATGATGCCGAGTTTGTTACGGTTCCGGTCGCAGATGGTGGCGAAGGCACGGTTCAATCTTTGATAGATGCAACTCAAGGCGAACAAGTCTTCACAACGGTGACCGCGCCATTAGGGGATGATGTTGAAGCGTTTTATGGCATCCTCGGCGACGGCGAAACCGCGGTTATTGAAATGGCGGAGGCCAGTGGTCTGCACCTTGTGCCGAGTGATGCTCGCGACCCAAAACTGACCAGTAGCATTGGTACTGGACAGCTGATCAAACACGCGCTAGATAGAGGTATTCAACGCTTAATCATTGGTTTGGGCGGCAGCGCTACCAATGATGGTGGCGTGGGCATGTTGACCGCGTTGGGGGTGGCGTTTCTTGATGAGTCTGGTCATGCAATTACCCCAAATGGAGGCGGGTTAGCGGCGCTTGCGTCCATCGATATTTCTGGTCTTGACCCTCGTTTAGCAACTTGCGAAGTGTTGGTAGCGTGCGATGTTGATAACCCACTCTGTGGTGACAAAGGCGCGTCGGTTATCTTTGGCCCTCAAAAGGGAGCGACCGTATCAGACGTCACTCTGCTCGATAACGCATTGCGCAAGTTTGGCGAGTTGACGGAACAAGCGACGGGTAAGCATGTACTGACTCGTGAAGGGGCGGGTGCTGCTGGTGGTATGGGCGCAGCCTTGCTTGGGTACACGCCAGCACGTTTGCAACCGGGAATTGAGATTGTGCTTGAAACGGTCAAACTTGCTCAGCATGTTGCGGATGCGGATATCGTATTTACAGGCGAGGGTCGAATCGATCATCAAACCGCACATGGCAAAACGCCGATGGGCGTTGCTCAGGTGGCCAAGCAGTGTAATTTACCAGTCATTGCATTAGCAGGCTGTGTGGGTGACAACTATCAGGCGGTTTATGAGTGCGGTATTGATGCGGTGTTTGCTTGTGTACCAAGGGCGATGAGCTTACCTGAGGCCATGAAAGAGGCCGACGTCAACGTTGCTAATTTAGCCGAAAACGTCGCGAGAATGTGGCAAATTAAGTCGCACTGAGGGCGATAACGATACGAGAAAACTCCACCTTTGCGTGGAGTTTTTTGTTTTCAGCCCTAAACCACCTACTTCAGTAGGTGGTTATCATCCGTTTCGGCTTTGCCTGTAAAACTACTCAT